>JBOFJV010000218.1:0-12293 GCA_051657005.1 Legionella sp.
TACGATGATGTTGTCATAATTACTCTCCTGTGAAACCGTCAAGTCCACAGCTGTATTTTGACATCATCGTCACTAAATATGAAGGATAAGCCTTGAGAGTCTCACTAGTCAAACTAGTGGTTTACCTGTCTTAAAATTACCTAAAAGGTTCAGGATCCCCCTTCCCCTCCCTTATGATCACCGGGTATTCACCCGTTAAATCAACAACCGTTGTTGGTTCTTGCCCACAGTTTCCACCATCAATAACTAAATCAATTTGATTCCCCAAAAGATCTCGAATTGCTTCAGGTTCACTCAATGGTGCTTTGGCGCCGGGTAGAATTAATGTAGAACTCATCAACGGAGCCTCTACGCACTCTAATAATGATAAAGTAATCATATTATTGGGAACACGTAATCCTAATGTTTTTCTTTTAGGATGTAGCATTAAACGAGGTACTTCATGAGTTGCATTAAGGATAAAAGTATACGAACCTGGCGTAAATGCTTTTAATAACCTGAATATAGGATTTGAAACTCGGGCATAAGTTCCCAGTTGAGATAAATCACGACATACCAAAGTCATATTATGATTTTTATCAAGTTGACGTAATCGTCTAATGCGCTCAAGATCCCCCTTATTACCTAAGCTACACCCCAATGCATACCCTGAGTCTGTAGGATAAACAATTAGTCCACCTTCCTCAATGATGGTGGCTGCCTTTCGTAGCAAGCGTGCTTGCGGATTATCAGGATGTAATGCAAAAAACTGACTCATAAAGTCCCCTGTTATATGTTCCATTCATGCCAAATAGGCGTACAGTTTACCGGTAATTGCCGTTGTCTTCCAATGGCAATACGAGATGCTTTGTCACTATGATAATCTGAACCCGAAGAAGAGAACAAATTAAATCGTAAGCAGGTTGCTGCCATTTCATTCACTTCCGTTACAGTCATTTCGCCTGAAACCACTTCTATTCCTATTCCACCAAACGCTTTAAACTCGTTAATTAACTCATGCAATTTAGAACGCGTCAATCCGTATTTCAAAGGATGTGCGATTACAGCTTGTCCTCCGGCAGCGATAATTCCCTCAACAGCTTCCTGCACACTTATCCAAGGAGTTGGGACATAGGCTCTTTTCCCCCGACCCAAAAACTGTTTAAACGCTGCAGCCAAATCGCGAGCTAAACCTTCATTCACTAAAAGTTGCGCAAACTGAGGCCTCCCTACCCGATCATGTCCAGCCAATTCGCACGCCTTGGAATAAGCATCTGAAATACCAACCAGGCTTAATGCTTTTGCTATCAGGTGCGCACGCTCTATTCGACTCTCATTTTGTCGTTTAATTAATTCAAACATACTGGGCGTATGGCTAATTTGATAGCCTAAAATATGTAACTCATGTTTTTTCCATCTCGCACTCAGCTCGATGCCATTAATTATTTTGATTGATGTATTTGCAGCCGCTTGAAGTAGTTGAGGATAACCCGCAACAGTATCATGATCTGTAAGCGACAAACATTGAAGATTTTGATCCAACGCTTTCTGGATTAATTCTGCTGGACTTAAAGCACCATCAGAAAAAGTGCTATGACAATGAAGATCGATCATTAATTAATGTTCTATTTAAAAAAATGATTGTAGCATAAATATTGCAGAAGATTAGCTTTCTGCACTATTCTTGCATGTTTATACTGAATCAAGTCAAAAAATTTAAAATAATAAATACTATAATTATAATATAATTTAATTTTATAAAGGAAAACCGAAAAACAATGGTACATAATGTTCATCACGTCAAACTATCCCGCAAATCTATTGCTGCACGAAATGACAAACAAGCAGCCTTTCTTGATGCAATTGACCGTTTTGCAGTTACTTTTGCTGTAGGTCCTGCCGGAACAGGCAAGACTTATCTTGCCGTTTCTAAAGCCATTCAATGTTTTGAAAAAGGCGAAGTTCAACGCTTAATATTTGTAAGACCTGCGGTAGAGGCCGGAGAAAAACTCGGTTTTCTTCCAGGAGATTTAGTGGAAAAAGTACTTCCCTATGTAAGACCGATTTACGATGCGTTATATGAAATGATTGGTTTTAAGGAAACCCAAAAACTGATTCAGACCGACATTATCGAAGTATTACCCCTTGCTTTTATGCGTGGTCGTACTTTAAATGAGTCGTTTATTATTCTTGATGAAGCACAAAATGCAACCATTATTCAGATGAAAATGTTTCTAACGCGTATTGGTTTTGGCTCAAAAGCAGTTGTAACTGGTGACATGACGCAAGTTGATTTACCTAGAGGTATTGATTCCGGGCTTGCCCATGCAGTAGGATTATTTAAAAAAATACCGGATATTAGTATTCATAGTTTTACAAGCCGTGAGGTAGTTCGACATCCTTTGGTATCAAAAATTGTTGATTGCTATGACCGCGCATCAACAGGAAAAAACAAATGAGCTATTACATAGATATTCAAAACGCAACACATGATGTTTTGCCAGTTAGTGAGGACGAGTTAACCCATCTCGCTTCATTGGCATTAAGAGATTATAAAAATGAAGCGGAATTAACCATTCGTCTGGTTAATCCAGAAGAAATGATTCATTTAAATAACACTTATAGAAAGCAAAATAAGACGACAAACGTTTTATCATTCCCTAGTGTTTTACCTCCTGAAATACAATTGGAATGTCCACTTTTAGGTGATGTCATTATTTGCCCGCAAGTATTATTTGATGAGAGCAAACAACTAAATAGAACTTTGGAATCGCATTGGGCCTTAATCGTAATACATGGAATATTACATTTATTGGGCTATGATCATATTAAGGATGATGATGCTACCATCATGCAAGCAATTGAAATTAAATTGTTAGCTGAACTTGGATTTGCTAATCCTTATGACGCAGAGGGTAATCAACTTGAATAAAGAGGAAGATAACAGTTCGTGGTTTGTTCGATTTAAACAGTTTTTACAAGGTGAGCCACAAAATCAAGAAGAGCTTGTAAGTTTATTAAGAGACGCACAAATTCGCTCTCTTATTAGCCAAGAAACATTGGCAATGATCGAGGGTGCTATTTCATTCTCAAAAATGCGTGCTCGTGACATTATGTTGCCCAAAAGCCAAATGGTTTGTATTAAGCAAGATAGTGAATTTAATGATATTATAAAGACAGTGACACAAACTGGTCACTCAAGATTTCCCGTAATGGATGAAGATTCTGATGAAATTATGGGGATATTGCATGCAAAAGATTTATTGCGACATCAATCCACTCATGAAGATTCTTTAGATTTGCTTGATATTTGTCGACAGGCTACGTTTGTTCCAGAAAGCATCCGCTTAGACAGCTTACTGAGTGAGTTTAGGAGCAATAAAAATCACATGGCCATTGTAGTGGATGAATACGGTGAAGTTTCCGGGTTTGTGACCATAGAAGACATTATTGAACAAATAATTGGCGACATCGAAGATGAATTTGATATCGATGAAGACGACTACATTAAAGCTCATGGAGACTGGCATTATATTATTAAATCTCATATGCCCATTGATGAATTCAATGAGCAATTAGAGGCAAATTTTAGTGATGAAACTTATGATACAATTGGTGGAATCGTAATGAATCGTTTTGGTCATTTACCTACACGTGGCGAAACCATTAATATTGACTCTTTTGAATTTAGAATTATTAATGCTGATGCCAGAAGAATTAAACTGATGGAATGTATTGATAAACGCAAGGCATAACGAGTATGAATGGTAATATTCTAATAATAGATGATGACACAGAGTTAACCGATTTATTAGCACAATATCTCGAGCAGGAAGGTTTTCATTCTGTTTGTGTGCATGATGGTGAAAACGGTGTAAAGAAAGCCTTAAATCAAGCTTTTGATGCCATTATCCTTGATGTCATGCTTCCTAAACTCAATGGATTTGAAGTATTAAAAGCCATCCGAGAGCATTTAGAGACCCCTATATTAATGCTCACCGCTCGTGGAGATGACATTGATCGTATTGTTGGTCTTGAAATTGGTGCTGACGATTATTTACCTAAACCTTGTAATCCACGTGAATTAGTTGCTCGCTTGCGAGCTATTTTAAGACGCACTCAAAAAATCCCAACATCAAGGCCTGTTATTGAGCAACACAATATCGTGGTCGATTGTTCTAAACGACACGTCACTATGGCCGGCAATTATCTGGAGCTCACTAATGCAGAATTTAATATTTTAGAAATGTTAATTAAGTCCCCAGGACAGGCATTTTCAAAAGAAGAACTTACTGAATATGCTCTGGGTAGAAAATACACTGCTTATGATCGCAGCATCGATGTGCATATTAGCAATTTAAGAAATAAATTAGGTGATAATCATCAAGGAGAGCCCATAGTTAAGACCGTTCGTGGTTTTGGATATATGTTTAATGCGTAGTTTGTATTGGAAAATTTTTATTTCATTCTGGTTGGCCACGATTCTTATTATTTTCACAACAGCCTGGGTTATTAGTCACATCGTACAAAAATCCTCTCTTCCTGCCCAAGAGCAACTGTTTATGGACAGCTATGCTAACGCTGCGGTTGCCACCTATGAATCTGGACAGCAAGCAGCATTGTTGAAGTGGCTGAACAAGATTGGCATTTCCCGGCACATGTCCATCTATCTGCTCACCAGTACGGGTGAGATTATTGGCACTCAAGCAGCACCCGACAATGTAAAAAAAGTTGCAGAGAACTTACTCCAGGATCAATTAAGTGAAGGCATATTAAAATCAGGTAAATTAATCGTAAGCCATGAGATTTTAGCCACCTCAGGAAAGTTTTACCGGCTTGCGGCAGTGAGTGAAAAACCGATCTATCATTTTGTTGGTGTGCCTTGGGCAGGACTTGCCATTCGCCTTACCTTGGCAGCTTTTATAAGTGGACTCATTTGCTATTTGTTATCTCGCTACTTAACTCAGCCATTGCGATCTTTAGGGATGGCGGCAAAATCCATTGCCACCGGTAAACTGAATACTCGAGTTGGGCATTTAAGAGGACATCATAATGATGAAATTGCCCAATTAAGTAGTGAATTTGATCGCATGGCAGAACAATTAGAAACATTAGTCAGTTCAAAAGAGCGATTATTGCAAGATATTTCCCATGAATTACGCTCTCCCCTTGCTCGCCTGCAAATTGCCATTGAACTGGGTCGCAACAAAACACAACACCTTGCAGATAATGAGTTTAATCGTATGGAACTCGAATGCTCCAGACTGAATGCATTAATTACAGAGATACTTGATTTTGCCCGTTTGGAAAAATCTACAATGGATCTTAATTTACAGCAAACCGATCTTTCCAAATTGTTACTTAATATCATTCAAGACGCGAACTATGAGTTTGGTAAAGAAACATCACGAGTTCAAGCCGGAGTTCTCGAACCTTGCCATTTATTGCTTGATGAACGTTTAATCCATAGAGCAATTGAAAATGTAGTTCGTAATGCATTACATTACTCACCAACGACAGAACATGTGATTGTTTCATTAAAACATGATGAAACCAAGGAAAACGTATACATTGATATTAGCGATAAAGGACCAGGTGTCACCCATGACCAGCTGGATAGCATATTTAATGCATTTTATCGTGTAGATACCTCAAGAACAAAAAAAACAGGAGGTTATGGCCTTGGATTAGCAATCGCCGCGCGTGCTATCAAATTGCATCATGGAGAAATTTTAGCTTTGAATAATCCGGGTGGTGGGTTATTAGTGCGGATTATTCTTAACATCAAAATGATTGAAACCCTAACTTAGAAACGCTCATTTAAAAAATAGTTAAACTTAATTGATTAATTCTTCAAAAGTTTTAAAGTAAAACTGTATATTTATGATTAATTAAGTTACAATATGCATTCTTATTAAGACAACACAGGACTACTTTGAATGACTGTAGCTCAGAAACTAGATAAAGCCAGTGGTGTATTGTTCTTCGCAGGTTTTGTTGTGTCGAAGCTGCAATATGCTCCATTTCCACTCGCTTCTGCTATTTTCAGATTTGTCTCATTAGGCATTTATTTAATGGCCTATGGCTTTTGTCTTACAGCAAATCTTCTTCATCCTGACCATAAAGAACATCAAGACAAATGGTATGGTTTTGCACAAATTAAAGAACAATTTATTTTTTCTTCATTTATTGGCTTACTGGGAACAGTAACAAGTATTGCTGCTGTTTTTATCCCAGCCCTATTCCCTCCTGCGGCATGGCTTTTTTGTATTGGCAATGCAATTTGGGCTGTGGGCGAATACCATAAATTTAAAAACCCACCAAAAAATGATGAAAACTATTCTTCTTCTCGGCAACGAGCGTATTTATCTTATTCTATAACAACTACAGCAATAAGCCTGGTTACTGCCATATCAGCTACCCTTATGTTTGTATTTCCTCCTGCCGCTATTCCGATAACCATTTTCTCCTTAATCATTTGTGCAGGATTAGGTGCATTAGCATTCGACTTTTGGCTCAATTCCAGTTTTGGCGAACATAAACCATCGCCAGCACCTAATAGTTATCATCAAATGAGTGACAGCTTAGGACCATCCGTATCTAATGACCTGAAAGACTCTCCTGAACCAGAGTGCAGTAATTGCTTGTTCTGGAAACATAAAGATCCTAGAAAAGACAACGCCCCAGAAATAGAATTGGCTACTCTACATAGTTTAGCGGAAAGTGACAGTGAACATAGTCTTCGAGCCTATTCTTCTTTATAATGGTGGTTTTATCGTTTTTAATTGAGTTCTAAATGGATCACATCACTACAAAAATGATTTCTAATGCTTATAAAGCGCTCGCTCACTCTTACTCACCCTACTCCAAATTTAGTGTTTCCAGCTGCATTTGTACTGACAACGATAATTTATATACAGGCGTGAATGTTGAAAATGGCGCTTATAGCTTAGGAGTATGCGCCGAGACATCTGCCATTTCAGCCATGGTGTCTTCTGGTGAACAACACATCAAGATTATGGTTGTCTTGGCAGGAACAAATTTATTATGTTCACCTTGTGGCGCATGCAGACAAAGGATTTATGAGTTTTCAACACCAGATACAATAATTCATCTATGCAATAAAGATTCAATATTACGCAGTATTACCATTAAAGAGCTCCTGCCTTTAGCTTTTGATTTTAACCCTTAATAAAAAGGAATATTCGTATGACAACGACTGCACTAAAGCAGAGCCATGCGCATTTAGCAGCCAAACACATCCAAGACTTGTATCCAAACTTTAAACCCACTGTAGGAATAGTTTTAGGCTCTGGATTAGGAAAATTTGCCGATCAACTGCAAGATTCCATCCATATTCGCTATAAAGATCTTCCAGGGTTTCCCAAAATTACAGTACATGGGCATGGTGGTAACTTAATTTTGGGTTATTGGCACGGTGTTGGTGTGGTATGTTTACAAGGTAGAGCCCATACTTACGAAGGGCTAGAAAATTATGAAACCGTCAAAACGTACGTACGGACATTGAAACTATTAGGATGTAATTACTTTATTGCCACAAATGCCTCCGGATCATTAAGAGAAGACGTTGGCCCTGGCGAGTTAATGATCATTTCTGATCACATTAATTTACAACCCAGTAATCCTCTTATCGGTCCTAACGATGACGAATTTGGCACACGATTTTATCCATTAGATAATGCATACGATAAAAAAATGCGCGATGAGTTGTTATCAATTGCTGCCAAAAACTCAATTAAACTGACTGAAGGTGTTTATATTTCCGTATTGGGCCCACACTATGAAACTTCGGCAGAAATACGATCCTTTAAACTTTGGGGAGCAGATGCAGTGGGAATGTCTACTGTTCCTGAAGTATTAGTCGCTACTCATTGTGGGATGCACGTAGCAGTGATTGCCATGATAACCAATCATGCAACCGGGCTTTCAAAAACCGCTCATAATCATGATACGGTCGTTGCGATGGCAGAAAGTGCTGCAGAAAAGCTTAATTTAATTATCAAGCAATACATAGCGAGTTTAAAGTGAGCTTTTCAAGTCATTTGAATGATATTTTGGAGAAGTTGCTCAGTAGCAATACTCATCATAACTCAAACAGGAACAAGCAGCTCATCCATTGTCTTGATCTGACTTTATTGGATGAGCATGCGCACGTTGATTCTTTGGCTCAGCTGAGCACTACAGCAAAGGAACATCAAGTTGCCGCTGTATGTGTTTACCTCCAACATTTACATGAACTCACTTTGAATAATCACATTGCTACGGTGATTAATTTTCCACATGGAGAGGAAGCGTTAGACAGTTCACTGGTATCAATAGAAAAAGCCGCTCAACTTGGAGCTGTTGAAATTGATTACGTCATGCCCTATCGCATGTACCTTGAGGGAGAAAAGCAAAAAGCTTTAAATCAATGCCATACAGTTGCGCAGTTATGCCAACATCAGAAACTTCTTTTTAAAATTATTGTAGAAACAGGCGCATTTCCTGATACTCAGTCAATTTATAACGTAAGTCATGAGTTAATTGATACAGGCTGTGATTTTATTAAAACATCAACTGGAAAAATTACAGTTGGTGCTACTTTGGATGCCGAATTTACCATTTTAAGTGCAATTAAAGAAACCCACGCTCAATGCGGGATTAAAATTTCCGGGGGGATTAAAACACCACAGCAAGCCTATAATTATGCTTTTCTTGCTGAGTTGATACTGAACAAACCAATAGATAAAAGTTGGTTTCGTATTGGTGCGAGTAGTTTATTAGATGAACTGTTAAAAACACTTTAAATCTCAGTTATACTGCGCATGGCATTACATTGATAAAGGAAGTGAACGCCCATTTTTTTAACTGGAGTTAAGTAAGATGAATAGAAAAAATATATTTCAATCTGTTTTAGTACTGCTTTTGGGTTTTATTTTGGCAAGTTGCAATAATAAATTACCTCCTGGCGAGTATGATACAAATGAAGTAGGGAAAGTTAAAAAAGTAATCCCAGGTACGATTATTTCAAAACGACCTGTCAATTTGCGTCGGAATGTTTCAGCTGAACAAAATAATTCAGGTAGTTTTGTTGATAATGGTTACAGTCAATCTCGAGGTGTTGAATACGTAATCAAATTAAATTCCGGTGGGATTATCTCCGTCGTGCAAGCAGAAGATCTAAAACTGAAAAACAAACAAAAGATCCTGGTTATTTATGGAAAACACACTCGCGTTGTCGCAGATAATGGCAGTGAAAGTTTTTAATTAGAAAGTAGACTGCCAGCTATGGCGTCATAAGAGATCATTGTAGCCAGGCTGCAGCGCAGCGGAATCCGGGGTTCTGAGTCACGTCAATAAACCCTGGTTCCAGTTGCGCCGCACCAAGGCTCCGTGACCGTTCCATTGTAAGTGTTCAGAGGATATGGAAATTCCGTCTTTGCGAGCCACAAGCTGACCTTTTGAGGCATGATGTGTACTTATAGATTGTTGAAAGGTCACTGGATTGCTTCGCCTGTGACGGAACCTCCATATCCCTCGAATGCTTATGTGCCATTTTCGTTTACGTTAACGTCATTAACTATTGACTTAATCACATAGCAAATCCCAATGCACACCACATCAAAGCTCCGTAATAGACACTAACTTTAAATGCTCTAAAACAATTTTGTGGTTCTCGCTTATTAATGAGTTTTTGTTGGTAAAGTAAAATAATACTCGCAGCAAGCCAAAACAGATAAAACCAAGGATTAGTTCGATTGATTAATGCCCAATAAAGCCATAGAGCGTGAAATAAACATTGCAGTAAACCAATAATAAGACGATCAGAGCTGGCAAAATAAATTGCTGTAGATTTCACCCCAATTTGTAAATCATCCGCTTTATCAGTCAGAGCGTACATCGTGTCATAAACAAGAATCCATGCAAAGTTTATAAAAAATAATAAAAAGCATTCTGCATTTACAGAAACGTCAGAGGCGACATAAGCCATAGGTATTCCCATAGAGAAAGCAAATCCGAGAACTAGTTGTGGTGCACTAAAAAAACGTTTACAGAATGGATATACAAAAGAGATAAATAAAGCAATTAAACCGAGAAAAAAGCAATTTCGCGGTAATTGAACCAAGATAAATAACGAGGCTAAAAGCAGCAGTATTAATATAATAAAAGCCTCAGATAAACTCACCTCACCCGCCGTCAATGGACGAAATTTAGTTCGCGCTACATGTTTATCGATGTTGCGATCAGCAAGGTCATTAATGACACAACCAGCTGCACGCATAAAGATTGTACCTGATAAAAAAAATATCAATAATTTGAATGATGGCCAACCTTTATTAGCAAGCCATAAAGCCCATGCAGTAGGATACCAAAGTAATAAAATTCCCACTGGTTTATCAAAACGCATTAAACGCCAATATGCATTCCATTTCATGAAATAAAAGTCTCGATTTCAGGTAAAATAAGTTCAATTAAATAGAAACTTTCTTTTTCTTGAAAAACAAATTCGGCAAGGCGTGCCCACAATATACCGGCAACAGAAGGTATATGTTTTTGCACCCAATAAAACTCAATGCATTGGTTATCAAGGGGATAACTGAGTGAATGTGTACGTTGAACTCTGTTTTCGTCAAAAATTAAGTTTTTTATCGATTCATTTTTCAGCCGATCAAAAAAAGATGGATCAAGATCATAACATTGTTGAGGGATAATACTCATGGCATACCAGTAGGGGATGCCATGGCTTTTCATCATGATTTCGCGACAAAATACCCTCTCATCTTGAATTTGCAAAACATTTTTATCCCACCAATCGGCATTGACCCAGTTTTGGGAAAGAAGCTCAAGCTGAGCATCTCCATTAGTTTGCTTCAATTTATCAGTTAATGAAGCTTGATGTTCAAGCCACTCTAAAAGTCGTGAGGAGCGTTGTGCATTCACTTGAACAATGGAATGAATATTAATCGGCATGAAGTTTAGGCTACTTTATTAAATATACACCTTTACGATCTTACAAAATTAATCCTTTAGGGACAAGTTATTACTGACTTTGATTCTTCCTAATCGATTTAAAATCAGCATGACTTGTTCATTAGTATGGCGATTAATCAAAGTAAAATGACCATTGCTGATTGCTTGATAAGGAGTGTTCGAAACAATAATTTTATCCTTTGAGCTGACGCCGCTCCAATTCAAGATCCATCGTGGATGATGCCATTGCCAATAATAAATCACTGCCATTCTGTTTGTTTTTTGTCGTATGCATTCAAGCTGACACCCTTTGCCCAATTTGTTGAACTGTCAGCATCTAATTGAATAAGCGATACAGGTTGACCCTTAATTAGTGCTTGAATCTTGGCATATTATATTGCGGTACGAATCTCATCGATGATCGTTTGCTTTTCATTTCTTTCTATCAAATAGGTATACGAAGCAATTCCGATCAGCGTTATACTGAGAAACAGCGACATCGTTACAATCAATTCAAAAAGTGTAAAACCTTTTATTTTCATAACATCCTTTTATTTACTCCATGTCGAGGGTAACTTTTCAAATCACTTATAAGTCATCCGATGTCTTTATCGTGGGTAACTCATCAAATCGTGGCGCATCCCTTATTTTGTCTTCCCAAGAAGAACGACTCGCATAATAAATATGTGCCGTAGGCTCTAAAAAAACATCATCATCGAGTGTTCCAGCTGGTATAATCACATGAGACTCACCCTCTTGCCGAGGAAGTGGACAACCACAATTCGTACAAAATGCACGTTTCTTTCGGGTACCTTCTAACTTAAATAAAGAGATACTTTTCTGTCCTTCTTCCCACACTAATTGTGCTTCATTAAAAAAAACATTAGCGCCATGAATTGACCCTGTTTCTTTTCTGCATCGGCTGCAATGGCATAAATACATCGCTTGTGGCTTTTCTGCTTTAACGACATAAAAACATGCACCACACAGGCACTTACCTTTGTATTGATTCACATAACATCCTTGCAAAAATAATCAGTTTAAAGCAATCCTGGATTATAAGGAACAAGAGATTGCTCCCCTGCTTTCTACTTCATTTGTATCTTCATAAAAAACGCCAGCAATAACAGTTTTCAATGGTTCTCTTTTTTTACTTAGTGAACGAGCCAAGCGATGATCACTTTGTGAGTTATTATTTAATAAACGTAACTACTCACCCCTATACGCCACTTCGTGACGTACAGGGGTGAAAGAAACTGTACTCTAACGTTGATTGTTCAATGCCATAGCTACAGCAACCAAAGGATTTATTCCCTTATTTTGCATAGTTTGTAAATAACTGG
>JBOFJV010000219.1:0-5709 GCA_051657005.1 Legionella sp.
TTATTGTCGCATGTCCAGTTATTTACAAACTATGCAAAATAAGGGAATAAATCCTTTGGTTGCTGTAGCTATGGCATTGAACAATCAACGTTAGAGTACAGTTTCTTTCACCACTGTACGTCACGCAGTGGCGTATAGGAGTGAGTAGTTACTACTAGAGAATAAATTATGACGAATAAAGGAAATTGGATGACTGAAAGCGGTGAACTGTTTCTTGTTTCTGGAAGTCAGTATCGACTAGCTCACTCTGAAATGGGCCAACACATTTTATCGCAATACCGTTTTTTCTTCAACATGGAGAAACACAAAAATCCCAACAAATGCGCGATAATATAAATCAAGCAATGGACCACGCCTTGGAGAGCGTTCAGAAAATGACTCGCTCTATATAAGATAAGCAAGCATTACCTTAAGTTTCTGCTTACCATCTTTTTCTGGGGTGATGGTAACTGTTCACATAATGGCATCAACTTAAGGGGTATTTGTAGCCTAGGTGCAGCGCAGCGAAACCAGGGTTTATTGATTTGACTCATTATATATGCAACAACACCGGACAAGCTGCGGGACGTAGACAGATAGGTGATCAAGAGACAGCGACTTGTATCCTTTCCTATCGATAGGAGTTGGAATCTTTGCCAGAGTTGAGCGACAGCACCCAAGCATCAGCAGCGTCCTTTATAAAAAATAAATCACTTACCGCATAACCCACAACGGCCGCTAGCGTATCATTAAAATAGATCAGAGGAATACTCTCCCTTAACCAAGGAGGAATTCCCCATTCCTGGAATAATTTCTTTAAGCGTTTCGTCTGTCCGTGCAAAACAAGTTCCTCTCCACCTTTGCGGAAGGTAACGTTAATTTTTGTTTTGGGAGGAATTATCAACCCTTGGTTTGCTCTTTTTGCCAATAAATGAGTTCCCGCATCATTAAGTACTATGGGAGAAGGAAATTCAGACCACTCGATACTTGAGGGAAAGTCACTGGAATTAATTTTATCGACATACAAATACTTCTGATAACGGCGAACACATACCTCACCACACCTCACTTCAGGAGTTGCATCGGTCCTGGCAAAAATTACTTCTTCAATTAAACGCTGAAAAGTGCGTGTTGATGGCAATTGAATTTGATTGTTTTTCAACCAAACTCTAAGAACATTTGCAATACGATCAAAGCTTAGTTTCTGCAGCTGTGCGATAAATAAAAAAGGTTCAGTCACTGTTTCTGAGGCTTCTTCCAAGAACATATCATGTACCGCTAGTGCATCCAAATTCCTTTTGGCTTGTTGGCAATGCGTCGCAGTTCTTGCAATAGTACCTGCTACTCCCTGCCATTTGCTTCTTAACAGAGGCATCACTTGTTGACGTAAGTAATTACGCGCGTAACTTACATCGAGGTTGCTTTCATCTTCAATCCAACTTAATTGATGCAAGACAGCATAATGTTCTAATTGCTCGCGAGAACAGCTAAGAAATGGTCTGGCAAGTGCTCCATTTGCAAACGGACCGAACTCAGACATCGCCGCTAAACCATCAACTCCAGCGCCACGAAATAACTGCAAGAGTACCGTCTCGGCCTGATCATCCAAATGATGGCCTAAAATCAAACCACTTTGTTCTGTCATTAAGGAAGAGAAAACGCCATAACGGGCAATGCGCGCACCTTCTTCAACATTGGCACTGCGATCAAACTCCACTTGCTTAGTGATTAAAACAACATCTAAATTACGACAAAAATGCTCACACTGCTCTTGCCAAACCGATGCATTGGGACTTATCCCATGATTTACATGCACTGGGATTAATTTGGAAAACAAAATGGGGTGGGATGCCAGTACATGCAACAGCACAGTTGAGTCAAGCCCACCACTAAATCCCACAATCAATTGATTCAAACGACTGAAACGAGTCAACCATTCTGCGCTCAATAAAGGCTTAATCACTTGCTCCCATAGCCATGAATTTTTGATACCTGTTTTCAATTAATTGATCTAAAGTATTTTTTTTCAGATCACGAAGCTCACGGACTAAAATATCTTTCAAGCGTGTGGCCATTTCATCAACATTTCGATGAGCGCCCCCTAATGGTTCAGGAATCACTTTGTCAATCAACTTGTTCTCGAAAATTTTATCTGCAGTAATCCTCATGGCACGAGCAGCCTCACTGGCTTTCGATGCATCTTTCCAAAGGATCGAAGCACAACCCTCTGGTGAGATTACTGAATAAATACCAAATTGCAACATCAGAACACGATCACCAACACCAATTGCTAACGCTCCACCAGATCCAGCCTCTCCTGTAACAACGCAAATGATGGGTGTTTTTAATCGCGACATTACCAAAAGATTACGCGCAATTGCTTCAGATTGGTTGCGCTCTTCAGCACCAATTCCTGGATAAGCGCCTGCGGTATCAATAAAAGTAAAAATAGGCAATTTGAATTTTTCAGCCATCTTCATTAAGCGCAATGCTTTTCGATATTCTTCCGGGCGTGCCATACCGAAATTTCGATACACTTTTTCTTTCGTACGTTTTCCTTTTTGGTGCCCAAGTACCATAACCGGTTCGCCATTCAAACGCGCTAAACCGCCAATAATTGCAGGCGCTGAAGAACAACTGCGATCACCATGCAACTCTTGAAAGTCAGTGAAGATACGCTCGATATAATCAGTTGTCTGCGGTCTCAGCGGATGCCTTGCCATTTGGGCAACTTGCCATGGCTCCAAGTTGGAGAAAACCTGCGCTGTTAATTCAGAACATTTCGTTTCCAGCCGTGCTATTTCTTCACTTAAATTTACTTCATTATCATTGCCAACCATGCGGAGTGCTTCAATTTTCTGATTTAACTCTTCGATGGGTTGTTCAAAATCCAAAAACTGTCGGCTCATTCAATACTCTTTGGTGAATTAAATATCATGGTATATGATAACCTTAACCGACAATTGATGCCAGATTCAAACACAGCATATAATCACTATGCGTTCAGCTCATGGCGCCAACTTTATAAAGTGTGAACAGAGTACTATGATCATCACGGGATTTGACCATTTAAATACAGAAAACTGCACCTTAAACGAAGCACGTATTGATCTTTGGCAGTTTTCGTTAGCCCATGAAATACCCAATGCGTACCCACTATTAAGTTCGGATGAGAAAACTCGCGCGGAACGATTTTATTTCAGCAGGCATAAACGACGTTTTTCCACTGCCAGAGCTACACTGAGAATCATCCTGGCGCGTTACCTCACTATCGCCCCAGAACACCTTGAGTTTATTTATAGCAATCATGGGAAACCGGAAGTGGTTAATTCAGTAAAACTGCAATTTAATCTAAGTCACACCGAAGATTTGGCATTACTTGCTGTAGGAAAAGGTTTTCCGATGGGCGTTGATGTAGAACAATATTCTGCCCGACCTTATGAATGGATCGCAAAAAGCTTGTTTTCTGCTCAAGAATATGAGGACTTTATTCAAGTACCACCCTCATTAAAACCGGCCATATTTTTCCATGTCTGGTCTCAAAAAGAAGCATTTATCAAAGCGTGTGGTCTGGGACTTTCTTATCCTACTAAAGATTTTAGTGTCCCTATATTTATGCCCACCAAACAATTAGTGGATGATCCGTTACATAATATGACATGGCAATTGCGTTCTTTCATGCCTCAAGTTGCCTGTAGTGGTGCCTTATGCCATCATCACACCGTCAGAGAAATAAGGCATGGGTTTATCCAATTGCAGCAAAATAATGGTTTGAAATTTTAGGTTTTTATCGATGCATTTTAGTTCCTCACAACTGACTTTGTTACAACTACTCGGGGATGGCGCATGTCACAGCGGCTCCGAACTAGGTGCAGTATTGGGAGTTACCCGTTCAGCGATATGGAAACAAATACATCATTTAATTGAATTGGGCATTCCTATACGACGAATACCGCATCAAGGTTATCAATTGGCGAATCAATTAATTTTGTTCAATCAAGATCAAATGACCGCGCATCTCATGTCACACAAACCATCGGCCCCGTTTAATCTCCATTTACTTACCTCCATTGATTCAACAAATCGCTATCTGAAAGATTTGCCAATCTCCGATCGCGTTGAAATTTGCTGCGCTGAAATACAGACCCAAGGTCGAGGCCGATTTGGCAGGCAATGGCATTCCCCCTTTGGAGAAAATATTTACTGCTCCAGCCGTTGGAATCTTAACTATGATTTGATCAAACTTTCAGGATTAAGTTTAATAACCAGCTTAGCAGTCTTGGCCACGTTACGCGACTTTAAAATCACATCAGATATTAAAATCAAATGGCCTAATGATATTTTATGGACTGACAAAAAGTTATGTGGAAGTTTGATTGAAATCATGGCTGAATCCAACAGCACGGTTCAGGTTATTATAGGTATTGGATTAAACGTGAACACCGATACTCAAAACCATCCTCTTCCTGATAAACCCTGGTGTTCTTTATATGAAATAACCCAACATCATTTTGATCGAAATCTTCTCATTGCCAAATTGCTTGTCAATTTGGAACAGTATTTAAACCGATTCATTCATCACGATCTAAACAGCTTTATGGATGAGTTGAATCAATCAGATTACTTAATTGGAAAAAACATTACCGTTTCCCAATCGCTAAAAACGTTTTCTGGAATCGCCTGTGGAATTAATCATCTTGGGCAATTAATCGTAGAGGATGAGTTTGGTGAAAAACATTTTCTCTATTCAGGCGATACTTCATTGCAAGGAAGGTAGCTTGTAAGTGAATGCTTACGGTAGTATTTAGAATAATAAGTCATTACAAATGATAAAAAATAGGATGAATTACTTAGAGGAGCAAAGAAAAGGAAGTTTGTCCCGAGCATTTTTAAGTGCTCGGAACTGGATGAGCTGCGAGGAAATCGATTTATACTGCTTCTTCAGAATCATCTGATTGTTTTTCTTGTTGTATGCGTAAATAAATTTCTTCACGGTGAACCGACACATCTTTGGGTGCATTAATACCTAAGCGAACCTGGTTACCATTTACGCCTAGCACGGTAATATTCACATCATCACCTATAATTAAGGTTTCACCTATACGCCTAGTCAAAATTAACATAAAAATCTCCCTAACAAAGCAGCTACCTGATCCTCAACCGAACTTCCATGGTGTTCTCGATAGCTAAGAAACGACTTAAAACAACTCAATATATATTGTACGAATTTAATTTTACACTGCGAATATTAACAAAGTATTAAGAAATAACTATAAATTTTCTATTTTTTAGAGTAAAAATAGAGAAATAAAAAATTTGAAAATAAATTCAATGAGTTACATTTTGTTTGTTTCGATAAAAAATAAGTATATTTTGATACCATCAAACAGCAAGCCATTGAAAACTCAGACCTTGTAAGAGCACCATCCCAATTATTTTCCACCGTGTTGATGCAAAATCAGTAAAAACCAGTGCAAATAAAAACCACCCATTTTGTTTTAGTTTTAAGCATAAGAAGTCTGGATTTCGCCGCAGCATGTTATTTTTTTGACAAATTAACTTGATGTCATACAATTGAATGGCTCTACACCAATTAAGGGGGCACTTTAATCAAATTAGTCTAGACTAAGTACTTGATTTAGCGAACAAAAGGAGATTAAAGTGCCGAAGTACAATCTTATCCTAAATTTACCTGGATTTTCCATAGTAAAAGTGAGCTGATATCAACTA
>JBOFJV010000220.1:0-8439 GCA_051657005.1 Legionella sp.
ACGGCTTACAACTTCCTTTGCCTACGCTTAACCATACGCGTTACCACATACAGCCCAAGGCTAAGTACGAAATGCGCTCGGTCGCGCTTTCCCGGTAGAACTTTCAGCTACTAGCGGTCGTGCACTTTCGTGGCGCACTTAAAAATGCATTTAAAGCATCTTGGGCTACTTCCTCAGGAGTGGATTTAAATAAGCTTGTCACATCAACTGTTAGGTCAGCTACTGCGGCAAAATTTGTCTTAGTTCCGCCAGGACATAGTGCCAAGACCGTGATTCCTTGATTGCTGTACTTCTACATAAAGCGCTTCGGAGAAATTTAAGACGTACGCTTTTGAAGCCGCGTAAACAACAGAATAGGGTATTGGAAGAAATGCAGCTGTGGAAGCAACGTTTATAATCCCACCCTCTTTTTTCTCAAGCATTTGCGGCAAGTAAAGATGGCATAAATCCGTGAGTGCAATAATATTCAAATGCACTATGGAGCTGTAAGTTGCTGTATCAAAATTTAGAAAATCACCCCATTTGCCAAAACCCGCATTGTTTATCAAAATATCTACGGACAAATTGAGTTTTTGGGTTTCTGAGAATATTTTTTGTGCCGCCCCAGGTTCAGCCAAATCAGCAGCAATCACGTGCGTCTTAATATGATGCTGTTTTGAGAGCTCGGATGCTACTTGCTCCAACTGTTCCTGATGCCTAGCAACCAAAATTAAATTGCTTCCTTGTTTTGCGAGTAATTGTGCAAAAGATAATCCAATCCCTGATGAAGCACAGGTGATAAGGACTAATTTACTCTTAAAAATACTCATAATCTTAGACTCCTTCAATAACCTATATGTCAGAAATCAATAGTCATACAAATTGATGCACTCAATTACATAGCAACTACTGCTACTGCGCATTTTTGTTAGAGCATACTCTGTAATTAATCCACCAAGCGAGCAACAAAGTAGACAACACGCCCAAATAAACACCGATTTTTTTCCACCCTGGACCGACTAATTGTAATGCATCAGGACTTTTGAAGATTGAACAGGGAATAGCAAGCCATACATCCATAATTGCAGAACCGGCAACTAAACCACAAGCAATAAGAGTTCCTCTTTGCTTGTGCATCACTACTTCTTCATCATCAACTTTGGTGCGTTTTAAACGCTTACTCACAAATAATGCAATCATGCCCCCGATAAACAAAGGAAAAGAAGATGAGAGTGGTAAATACATGCCTATGGCGATTCCCAAAATGGACAAATTTAAATAACGTCGTAACTGCAACAGATGATTCAGAAAAATAATAATCATGATTATTCCTGAGCCAATTAACATCATTGCCCAAGGTAATGTATTTCTAAAAACAGCTTCGGTAATAGCAGCCATTAACGCGGCAGTGGGTGCTGGTAAAGATTGGCTTATGTCCATACCTGCATGGGGCATAACTCCAGCAATACCATAGACATTAAACAAGAGTTGCATCACGGGGGGGATCACTAATGAAGAAATCAAAACCCCAAGCAGCAACATCAATTGTTGTTTCCATGGTGTGGAACCAACCAATTGTCCTACTTTTAAATCTTGAGTATTGTCATTGGCAATCGCAGCAATACCTGTCACCACGGATCCGATTATAATTGTAATCGCTTCTGCAGCCTGGATTTGTTCGGAACTCAATGGTAATGGCAACAAATGATCAATAACGACTAATAACAGCCACGCAGCAAAAAGCATCCCTGAAATTACTACCGAACTTCCTGGGCTTGCGGTGACTCCGACCATTCCGGAAAAATAAGCAGTAATTACAGAAAAAATAAACCCAATAAATAAAACATAAAGTACTGCTAAAAATATTAAAGTTGGTGAATATTGGTTATCTAACCCCACTTGCGCTAAAGGAAAAACCAGTTGGAAAAAAAGAAACAAGACTGCTGCCAAGGCGCCAGCACCGATTAAAATATACGGTAACGGAATGTCCCTGTCAGTCCGTAGTTGTTGGGCCTCGGTTTTTCCTTTTGACGTAAAGGCTTTAAGTGATGTCTGGATATTTAGAGATAGTGGTTTCACTAATTTTAAAAAAGTCCATACTCCGGCAAACAGCATTGCACCTATTCCCAAATAGCGCATTTCACTGTTCCACAAAAAAGTAGCCGCTTGCTCAGCCGGATAGTGATTTACAAAATCCGGATAGAATTGACTGACCACAGGCAACGCAATGAGCCATGAAGTCACTGCGCCTAAAAAGATGCTGATTGCCATATCATGGCCAACGAGATAACCTGCTCCTATCATTGTTGCCGAAAATCCTGCACCAAGACCAAATAAAGAGCGTTTCACAACAAACCAGTAGCCCCAACTATTCGCAATAAGCTTAAAGCCCGTTTGGAATAATTCAATTAATCCGCCTACTGCACCTCCAATTAATATGTCTTTAATCCCTGCTTTTTCAACAGATGATTTTAAGACTTCAGCAATTGCTCGCCCTTCTGGAAATTTTAACGATTGATCGTGAACCAAAATGCGTCGTAAGGGAATGGAAAATAATACGCCTAAAACACCGCCACAAATAGCTATAAAGAAATTGGTTAAATAATCAAAATGATTCCAATAACCAATAATGATCAACGCAGGAATGGTATAAACAATCCCTCCGGCAACTGCTTCACCAGCAGAAGCAGCAGTTTGCACTGCGTTATTTTCAAGAATGGTGGAATTTTTAAAGCAGCGTAAAATGCCCATCGAAATAATTGCCGCAGGAATGGATGACGAAGTTAAAATTCCTAACTTTAATGCAAGATAGGCATTAGACATTACTAACAATACAGTCAGTATTATGGCAAGTAGAACAACACGAAAAGTGAGTTCTGCAACTTTCTTATCTGCTGCTATAAAAGGAGTATCTGCCATTAACGACCCCATACACTGTGCATTACTTCAGGTTTAATTAAAGAAGCAATCTGAGACAAAGGAATTGCTACGGTTTGCGGACCATATACATACGCAGCAACCTGATAGGTATCAAATACAATATTTATTCCTTCTGCTGTAAATAACCAATTCTGATAATTCTTGACTGTAGGATGAGTCCCCTCTTCAATCCATTTTTTATCGGAAATGTTTTTCTCTGTAATTTTTTTACTGCAAAAATCGGCAATGGGTTTTAAATACTCTGCTTCTGCACGAAAAAGATCAGCAAGCTGCACTTGATGTCCATCAATAAAATTCAATACCGCAACTGTATTTGCAGGATGTGCCGCACCTCGATGATAAATGGAGATGTTTAAAAACACACTTAATGCATTTTTCACTTTGTAAGGTATGGAATAGGTAATATTTAACCCTGATTTACCTGGAACATCAGCAGGAATATCCGTATCGGCGGCTATTTCTTTAAAAAAACTTTTTTTAGTTTTTTCAACAAATGCTTGTACGGTTGCATTAACCCGGGAATCTTTAAATCCTTGTGGGTATTTCACATTGATAATATAGGTTTCCGTTTCTTTTTGAATCGATACATGATTAACTGCCCACGCAGTGAACGTACAAGCAATAAAGCATAAAGATAAAATTATTTTCAATGGATTCAACATGATTTTATTCCCAACATTGATTCTTAGTAGAAACCCATTCCCCTGCAATCATCATTCGATGAGGTAAGGGGTAGGCGAAATAATAACAAAGGGCGGCGCACTCATCCGCAGACCACCAAACCAAGTCAGCCGCCATACCTGCTGCAAGCACACCAACCTCAGTATGTATCCCTAAAGCTTGAGCTGCATGACAAGTGACTGCTGCTAAAGTTTCAGATACAGACAAGGAAAAAAGTTGACACGCCATACTCATCATTAAGCGTAATGAGGTTGTTGGTGATGACCCTGGATTACAATCAGTAGCTACCGCCATACGGACTCCAGTCTGGCGTAATAAATCGACTGGTGGTTTGTGTTTCTCACGCAAAAAATAATAAGCTCCAGGAAGTAAAACAGCTACCGTATTCGCCTCCGCCATAGCAGATGCTCCCTGAGCATCTAAAAACTCCAAATGATCACACGATAAAGCACCAAACTCAGCTGCAAGTCGACTTGCTCCAAGATTAGATAATTGCTCCGCATGGCATTTAATTGACACATTCAATGCACGTGCAGCAGAGAAAATTTGCTCTGTTTGTTTGAGTGAAAACGCAATGGACTCGCAAAAAACATCCACCGCATCGACTAAACCCTCTTCATGTAGAGCAGGTAACATTTCCTCACAAAGCACGTCAACATATGCCTGGCTGTTACCTTTAAACTCCGGTCCTATTGCATGTGCCCCGAGAAAAGTTTTTTTAACTCTTAATCCAGTCAACTCCACCAAACGCTTTGCAACACGCAGCATTTTCAATTCATTAGGAAAATCCAAACCATAACCTGATTTGATCTCGACAGTAGTTACACCATCATCTCGTAAAGCAAGGATTCTTGGTAAGGATTGTTTGAGTAACTCCTCTTCAGAGGCTGCTCGCGTATGCTGTACAGTAGATAATATCCCCCCTCCTGCTTTAGCAATTTCTGCATAACTCACACCTGACAGCTTCATTTGAAACTCAGCCCATCGATTTCCTGCATAGACTAAATGGGTATGGCAATCAATTAAGCCTGGCGTGACCAATTGGCCCTGACAATCTTCTTTGTGTCGTGCATCATAAAATTGCACAGGCAATTGAGTTTGCGCACCAATCCACACGATAAGACCATTTTTAATAGCAATCGCCTGGTGCTTTATAGAGTTTCCTTGAGCATCAATCGTGGTTGCGTTTAATAGTAATTGATCATAAGCAAACATTAAAAATCCCAATGCAGAACTTGATGAGGCGATTTGAGCCATGAATTGTGATGTTTGGTATCATAGATATCCCATTCTTTAGAGGCATAAGTTTTTTTATCCACATCCAAGAGAAGCCAGATTAAAAACTCAGCCACTGTTTCAGGTGAAACCAAACGATTTTGCTCTTTCAAACGCTTATAGAAATGAATTCGCTCGTAATCGGGATTCTCTTCACTTCGAGCGATTACTTGCATTTGTGTATCAATTATTCCAGGCATTACGCTGGCAAAAGCAATGGAATCAGACTCCATTTGCCAACATTTCGTCAACATTGATAAAGCGGCTTTAGTAACACAATAAGCTCCCCAACCATGAATAGCAAAATGAGCGGCTCCTGAACCAATGTTTAAAACACGACCGTTCGCTAATTGATTGTAAATCATTTTCGTAAGAAAAAGAGCGGGATTTAAATTAGTATTTAAAGCATGGTACCAAGCGCTTGGCTCTATATTTCTCAATGAAGTCAACGGATCTAAAGTACCAGCATTATTCACTAATGCAGTGATTTTTCCTATTTCAGACACCTTTTTTTTGATTGTTTCAAGACCTTCCATCGTTGAAACATCAGCGCATACATATTGAATATTAGGAGAAAAAGCGGCCGTTTCTTGTAATAAAGGTTCGCGACGACCCGCAATCAAAACTGATTGCTCGCGTTTTGCTAAAGAAAAAGCCAATGATTTCCCTATTCCACTCCCGCCACCCGTAATGACAATCACGATGTCCTCTTGAACTTTTTAATTTATGTGCAGAGATAATACCAGACATTGGATTAACTTGGCATAATTTTATGCGTATTTACCCGCATAACTGTGCAATAATGAAGTTGCTGTACTTTATCAAAATAGGTGAAATTTAATGTTTAAACATCTTTCCAATTACAAGCCCGCCAATCCTACACTGTGGCAAGGTAGAAAAGATACTTTAAATGCAGAACGTTTTTTTCAAAAAATTATTTTTCCGACACAACAAACCGAATTAATTACTAAAGAGAAAAAGACTGTTTGTCTTGGTTTTGCAAGTGATGCTGGGGTTCGAAGAAATTCAGGAAGACCCGGAGCTAAACTAGGCCCAGATCAAATTAAAACCCAATTGGCAAAACTCCCTTGCGCTTTAAACAAGGAGTTTTACGACTTAGGAACTATTTTTTGTGAAGAAGATGAGCTGGAAATCGCTCAAGCCCAGTTTGCCAATTTAATTAGTTTTTGCCATCAACAAGGCCATCAAACCATCGCCTTTGGTGGTGGACATGAAATTGCGTTGGCTCATTATCAAGGTTTAGCACCACATTATACAAAACTAGGTATTATTAATTTTGATGCTCATTTTGATTTAAGACCCTATGAAAAGAATCAACCCGGCAATTCTGGAACACCTTTTTCACAAATCGCTGCATCATGTGAAGAAAACAATCAAAACTTTAATTATTGTTGCATAGGCATCCAAAAAATGGGAAACACCACTTCATTATTTCAACGCGCTCATGAAATGAATGTGCATTATTTAACTGCAGAAGATGTGTATACCAATAGTTTGGCTTGGCATCTGGCCTTTCTTGATGATTTTATGCTGAATTTGGATCATATATACCTTACTTTGTGTTTGGATGTTTTAGCAGAACCATTTGCACCTGGAGTCAGCGCTCCTCAACCTTTAGGTCTAAGTCCATGGCAAATACTTCCACTCTTGAAATACATTATTCAAAGTGGCAAAGTAGTGAGTTTTGATATTGCTGAATTGGCACCACCACTCGATCAAGAACAAAAAACTGCTAGACTAGCGGCTCTTATTACCGCAGAATTGCTACATACTATTTAAGGAGTCAATTTCATGAAGAACACGATACTTTGGAGTGCCCTTTTCGCACTGATTGGTACTCAAGTACACGCTGATATCACGCAGCCAGTAACTCAACCTCCGCAAAATGCTACCGTTCCATCAAAAGTAGCTACGCCCCCACAACCGGGTCATAGTGCTCCAACAGTCCATCCAGGCCAGGCTGCACCGGTACCTGCACCAATAATTAATTGTGAGTACAAAATTCCGGCAACTACCAAAACAATCGATCAATCGCTGGTTCTCACCTGGACAGAAAAAGCAGTCACTCAAGCATTTGACTTTGACTCAAACAATTTGGATACCCAACTTCAAAAGCTGCAAGACTGTTTTACTGAGCAAGGATGGACCGGTTTTAATACCGCTTTACAAAAATCCGGTAATCTGGATGCAATCAAGTCACAAAAATTAACTGTGAGCAGCCAGGTAGATTGGCAAGTTGTAGTGACTGAAGCGAAAGACAATCAATGGAAACTGAATGTGCCATTACAAGTTGTTTATCAAAATGACAAAGAAAAGGTAACCCAATTACTCAGTGTTGACTTAACTGTAGGCCGAAAAGTAACGGGCGATCTGGGGATTACTCAAATGATTGCTGCGCCAAGAGGAACAGTAACTCAAGAAAAATCGGGTCATACAACAAATCCTGCTGCGTCAGGTACTTCCAATTTCGCGCCAAGTCCAACAGTAACGCAACCAAAAACAACAACTCCAGAGCCAACACAGCCAGCTCCGACAACAACACAACCAACCGTAACACAACCAGCTCCAACAGCAACGCAACCGACACAACAACCAACAAGTCATGCCGCAACGCCAAATGCAGCGCAACCTGGACAAACAAACAGTCATTAAGTTCACGGAACAATTGCCTGAATAGAAAGTAATGCGCAAGAAAATCCTCTCCCCCTCCCAGGGGAGAGAGTTAATTCATTCAATTAGCAGCAAAACCACTTTGGTCGACTGCCAGTTTCTTTTTCAACATCTAAATTCTTAGGGCGTTCATTGGGAAAGAATGACGAATTTGGTCTTGATGGGTTTGACATTATAGAAAGTCTGGAGTTACTCAATGGTAATGAATCTACTGGAGATAACGTCTCCGTCATTACATCCTCTGCCGCTAATGAAAGAGCCATTGATGCTCGACGCATTGCAGTAATGCGATCCATTCCCTGCTGTTGTTGCGGCGTCATAGGCGTTGGCGTATCGGTATTATTCATTTCCAATCGTTCCTGGAAGGTAGCAAAATGATCAACAAGTTGCGCCTCATTCCGACGTAAAGGATTTGAATACAGTTCATCAAGAGAGGTCCAATCTCTCCTATATTCTGCATATTGACTTTCAAGAACAGCTCTTTTTTTAGCATCATGAAAAATCATCAAATAATTTTCTCGGGTATAAAATTGATCGGGAGGAGAAAGCGCTTTAACCGTTGGCCTGCCGTTTTCAATTAAAACTTGATTATATAATTGGAGCATTGCTGAAACCTGTATGCTCTGCACTTTCTGCGCTCTATCATCATTTTGTCTGACAAACTGCATAAACGCTTTATATTCACCAGGTTTGATGAGTTTTGGATCTACACCAATTAAGTGGGCACTTTAATCAAATTAGTCTAGACTAAGTCCTTTATTTAGCGAACAAAAGGAGATTAAAGTGCCGAAGTACAATCTTATCCTAAATTTACCTGGATTTTCCATAGTAAAAGTGAGCTGATATCAACCATTAATATTAGATGTAAGCTAT
>JBOFJV010000221.1:0-8447 GCA_051657005.1 Legionella sp.
ATGATGTTGTCATAATTACTCTCCTGTGAAACCGTCAAGTCCACAGCTGTATTTTGACATCATCGTCACTAAATCTGAAGGCTAAGCCTTGAGAGTCTCACTAGTCAAACTAGTGGTTTACCTGTCTTAAAATTAAGGAGAATAATGTGTTACACGCAATTTTAGTGCTCATAGTCATTGGCGCAGCAGGAATATTGCTTACTCGCCAAGCAGCAATTTCAGTGTGGGCTATTAGCTTTGCACTATTTGGTGCGCTTGTTTTTACTTACGTTAATCCAGGCATCATCACGCAAATTCTTCTTATTTTGATTGAGCTTGTTTTAATTGCTTGCGCTATAAAACCTTTAAGACGAATAGCACTCTCCAGGTATTTTTTTAAAACGGTAAGTAAAGCCATGCCGGCGATGTCGTCAACAGAAAGAGAAGCACTGGAAGCAGGCACGGTGAGTTGGGAAGGGGATCTCTTCAGTGGAGCGCCTGACTTTGCCTTATTAAGAAATACACCGACAGTCAGTTTGACGGATGAAGAGCAAGCTTTTCTTGATGGACCTGTAAATACTTTATGCTCCATGATAGACGACTGGAATATTACCCATAATCTTACTGACTTACCTCCCGAAATTTGGCAATTTATTAAGGAAAATAGCTTCCTCGGAATGATTATTCCCAAACGCTATGGAGGTCTTGAGTTTTCTGCGACCGCACAAATGTCTATTTTAGTAAGAATTTATGGGCGTTCGGTTACGGCAGCAACAACAATTTCTGTACCAAACTCTTTAGGCCCAGGTGAGTTGCTACTTAAATACGGTACTGAAGAGCAAAAAAATTATTATTTGCCTCGTTTAGCTGATGGACGTGAAATTCCATGTTTTGCTTTAACAGGTCCTAACGCCGGTTCTGATGCAGCATCAATTCCTGACAAAGGGATTGTTTGCGAACAAGAAATCGATGGAAAAAAAGTAATAGGAATACGTTTAAATTGGGATAAACGTTACATTACTCTATGTCCGGTTGCTACAGTAATCGGTTTGGCATTCCGGTTGTTTGATCCTGACAATTTATTAGGTAAAGGTGAAGATATAGGAATCAGTTGTGCTTTAATTCCTGCAACAACTCCTGGTATTACAAAAGGTCGACGTCATTTTCCATTGAATACTGGTTTTTTAAATGGCCCTACGCAAGGTAAAGATGTATTTATTCCGATGGATTATTTAATTGGTGGCATTGCCATGTCTGGTTGTGGCTGGCGCATGTTGATGGAATGTTTGAGTTCAGGTCGTGCAATTTCTTTACCTTCAAGTGCCAATGGCGGAGCTCAAGCAGCTGCGTTGTCTTCAGGGGCTTATGCACGTATACGTAAGCAATTTAATCAGCCTATTGGCAAGTTTGAGGGTATTGAAGAAGCTTTAGCTCGAATTGCTGCGAATACCTATATTATTGATGCGGCATTAACTATGGCGTCTTCTGCCATCGATAATGGTGCGAAACCTTCAGTGGTTGGCGCAATATTAAAATACCACACTACAGAGCGTGCACGACAAGTTTCGCTGGATGCTATGGACATTCACGGTGGGAAAGGTATTTGTCTTGGTCCCAATAATTATTTGGGTAGAGGATATGAAGGTGCTCCGATTGCGATCACTGTTGAAGGCGCGAATATATTAACACGTAGCTTAATTATTTTTGGCCAAGGTGCCATACGATGCCATCCTTACGTATTTAAAGAGCTTGAAAGCATTAGAAATAATGATCTTATCGCCTTTGACAATGCATTTTTTGCTCATGCAGGATTTATTTTTGCGAACCTTACCAAAACCATAATCTTTGCCTGGACTGATGCCTATCTATCTAAAGCCCCTGCGAGTAGTGCAAAACGTTATTATCAACTGATTCATAAATACAGTACTAATTTGGCTTTTCTCGCTGATTTTTCAATGACCGTTTTAGGGGGTAATTTAAAACGTAAAGAAAAATTATCTGCGCGCCTCGGAGATATGTTGAGTTCATTATATTTGGCATCAGCTGTATTGAAGCGATTCCATGATGATGGTGAACCCAAAACCGATTTGCCTTTGGTTGAATGGAGTTGCCAACAACTATTGTATGAATGTGAAACAGCAATGCATGGTGTTATTGTAAACTTCCCGGCGACTTGGGCTCGATTTGTTTTACGCGTAATTATTAAACCATTAGGTAATCGTAGAAATAAACCTGATGATCAATTGGGTCACAAATTGGCGCGAATTCTTATTGAGCCTAGCGATACACGTTCGCGTTTAACTCGCCTGGTTTATAGTAAAGCCAGTGAGAATTGCCCTTTGGGACGTTTGGAAGAGACATTCCTTAAAATTTGTGCTGTTGATGAACTGGAACGAAAAGTGATGCGCGCAGTAAAAGATAAGGTCATTCAATCGTTGACGTTAGTGGAACAAATTGATGAAGCTTTGGAAGCTGTCTTATTGAGTAAGGATGAGGCAAAACAACTCAAAGAAGCGGAGTTGGGACGTCAAGCAGTAATCAAAGTCGATGATTTTAATGATGATGAATTGCGCCGTCCCTCATCAGCAAAACCGGAAAAAAACAAAAAAACCGTCATGAATAAAGACGATATTGAATCAGAAGTGATTGAGTAATAAGTTTTTCGTAGCCATGGTTCCGCTGCGCTTAACCCAGGCTACGATTCAGTACCATTTTTCCTTTTATCTAATCTGCCGAGATGGATGCAAAAGATATAAATTCAGAGTTAATCCATAAAATAAAAATGAACCGTAGCTTAGCCGAGCTATTAATGAATCCATTTCTGATAATGGGATGTTATTAATGGGAAAGTTAATGAGTATGAGAATAAGCGCGATGATGATTGTGCTCTTTTGATTGTGTCGATTTGCCCAAATTAAAGTAAGTGGAATGATGAGGATGGGCAAGTAATACAACCAAGCGAATGGGCTTAAATAAAGCATCATGACGAAAGTCAAACAGAAAGCATGATAGGTGGCATTCATTCTTTTTAATTGAATGAGCGCTTTCAAATAATAAGCTAAAGTCAGCACACCTAAAAAAAGGTAGAGCAATAAAACCAAAGGTAATTCCAGCGTATTAATGAATAATCGATACAGCATGCCGAATAGGGAGGCATTCCAGCTTTTTCCATACCATACGACAAGATGCATCATCGAGCTGTAATCTTGATATATTTGAGCTCCATAGAGAAGAAGTGGAACTAAGGTTAACACGATCAGCGTTAAAAGCATTATGAGAAATGCAGAATAGCGTTTTTGAACTATGAGAAAGAGTAAAAGTAAGGCAGGAAACAGCTTAAGTGTAGCGATAATCCCCCAGAAAATACCAGCTTTTATATCATGATTTTTAACATAAAAATCATACCCATAAATCAAGAAAAAAAGAAGAAATGAGCCCATTTGGGCTATACCTAAGTTCATTAAGGTAGGAAAACTAATTAGATAGATAAAATACAAAATAAAACCATTTTCTTTAATAAATGACGATGAAAATGAATATTGAAATACTTTTATGGCGCCCAGTATCCCGAGCAATAGAGACAATACATTCCAAATAGTCAGTGAAGTGTAATAACTGAAAAGCATTAATGGACTTAAAAAGAAAAATAAAATGGGGGGATTTAAATTTGCAGTAATTAGTCCTGGAAAGGGCGTTTTAATAACCGACAGCAATTGATATGGATTGAGGCCCTCGTTAAGTTCTTTTGCAGAGGCATAAAAAGATAAAAAATCAACCTGCGTATTGGATGAGTATACAATACGATACAGAATGACATACATCACTAAAAGAAAAAGCATTAAACTCGCGTCGAGCAGCAGCTTTAGCCGAGTTTTAAACAACCGTTATGCGCCTTCTAATACATCATCAGGCATGGTGATGTTTAATTCAAGCACCGAGTTGTCTCCCATACGCTCAAGATTCACGCTTACTTGATCACGTGTGACATGAACGTACTTCGCAATAACTGCCAATATTTCTTCCTGAAGCTTTGGCAGATAGTCAGGAGTATTGCGTTGTGAACGCTCATGCGAAATAATAATTTGCAAACGTTCTTTAGCTACAGATGCTGTAGCAGTCCTTCTACGTAAGTAATTGAAAATACTCATACTGTCACTTCCTCCTTGTTTTTACTGAATAAGCGACGCAATAATCCTTTACGGTCATTACTTATAAATCGCATTGGTCTTTCTTCACCGAGGAAGCGAGCAATAGCATCCTGATAAGCAATACCTGCGTCACTGCTTTCGTCAAGCACTACTGGGGTACCTGTATTTGAGGCTTTGAGTACTGATTTTGATTCTGGAATAACGCCAATTAACGGAATAGCCAATATTTCTTTTACATCGGTAACAGAAAGCATATCACCACGTTCGACGCGCTCAGGATCATAGCGTGTCAGTAATAAATGTTCCTGAATTGGATTGGCATTATCAATTGCTCTTTTGGTTTTGCTCGCTAATATGCCCAGAATGCGATCCGAATCACGAACCGAAGATACTTCCGGGTTGGTTACCACAATGGCATGGTCAGCAAAATACATTGCCATTAACGCGCCGGTTTCAATGCCCGCTGGAGAATCGCAAATAATGAAATCAAAATCTTTAGAAAGCTCGTTCAGTATGCGTTCAACACCTTCAATCGTTAATGCATCCTTATCACGAGTTTGTGATGCAGGAAGTATGTAAAGATTTTGAATGCGTTTGTCTTTAATCAAAGCCTGATTCAGGCTTGCTTCACCATTAATGACATTAATGAAGTCATAAACGACACGTCGCTCACAACCCATGATGATATCAAGGTTTCTTAAGCCGATGTCAAAGTCAATCACTACAGTATTGTGCCCTAACATGGCAAGACCTGAGGATATTGCTGCAGAAGAAGTAGTTTTTCCTACTCCACCTTTACCTGATGTAACTACAATGATCTTAGTCAACGCTGAACCCATCCTATATTTTGATTCAACACAATATTTAAACAAGAGTGTACACGTTTATAGACGAGTAATTCAAGGGGTAGAGACCAGGGTTATGGAAAAACATTTTCCAACAATAAGCGTTGAATGGCGTCAACTGAATAGATCATTGTAGACTGGGTGCAGCGCAGCGGAACCCGGGTTTAGCTGCGCTGCACCCAGGCTACGATATTTTTAAGTTGACGCCATTAAGCTTTCATTCACGGCAGTTGATGTATGAAAAAAGAAAAGAGTTATAATTTACAGAGATGGTTGTAAATCTTAATTCGTTTTATGACGCACTTTTTTGTTTTGAATTAGGAGTTACGATTCATTTCTGTTTAATTTATCTACTACTTAGAGTATACTATACGGTTAATTTAACCCATCTAGTGAGAATGCAATGGCTCTTTCTGTTGTACAGCAATCATTAACTTTTGACGATGTCCTTCTTGTTCCTGCTCATTCGCTCATTTTGCCCAAGGATGTCTCTCTAAAAACGAAATTAACACGTACCATTGATTTAAATATTCCGTTGATTTCTGCCGCTATGGATACCGTAACTGAAGCCAGACTTGCTATTGCTTTAGCACAAGAAGGGGGGATTGGTATTATCCATAAGAACATGACCGCTATGAGCCAGGCTGATGAAGTCCGCAAGGTGAAAAAATTTGAAAGTGGCATGGTGAAAGATCCCATTACGGTGACGCCTAATATCACCGTGAAAGAGTTACTGGATGTAATGGCCAAATACAATTTCTCAGGCGTTCCCGTTGTCGATGGAGAGGATTTAGTCGGAATTGTAACAAGTCGTGATATTCGTTTTGAAACGAACTTGTCATTAAGTGTTGAAAAAGTCATGACTCCGAAAGCGCAATTAGTGACGATTAGAGAAGGAGCCAGTCGTGAAGAGGTGCGTAGTTTATTGCATAAGCATCGTCTTGAAAAATTGCTGGTAGTCAATAATGCGTTTCAATTACGTGGGTTAATCACAGTTAAAGACATACAAAAAGCAAAAGAAAACCCTTATGCATGTAAAGATATTGCAGAGCAGTTACGCGTTGGTGCTGCTGTGGGTGTTATTGAAGGAACTGATGATCGCATTGAGGCATTAATCGAAGCCGGTGTTGATGTTTTGGTGGTTGATACAGCACATGGTCATTCTCAAGGGGTACTTGACCGAGTCAAATGGATAAAAAAACATCACCCGGCAGTGCAAGTCATTGGTGGTAATATTGCTACTGCCGCTGCGGCTCGCGATTTACTTCACGCAGGTGCAGATGCAGTGAAGGTGGGTATTGGACCGGGATCAATTTGTACTACCAGAATCGTAACTGGAGTTGGTGTACCCCAAATTAGTGCAATTGCGAATGTTGCAGAAGAACTTAAAGGTGCTATCCCAATTATTGCTGACGGAGGCATTCGTTTTTCTGGCGATGTGTGTAAAGCACTTGCAGCAGGGGCACACACCGTGATGCTTGGGAGTATGTTTGCAGGCACTGAAGAGTCACCAGGTGAAATTGAGTTGTATCAAGGCCGAACGTACAAAAATTATCGGGGTATGGGCTCAATTGGAGCAATGGCCGCATCACAAGGTTCTAGTGATCGTTATTTCCAGGATGCCTCTTTTGGATCTGAAAAATTGGTTCCAGAAGGAATTGAAGGTCGTGTTCCCTACAAAGGGTTAACTCAAGCCATTATTCATCAACTGCTCGGTGGATTACGTTCTTGTATGGGATATACAGGATGTGAAATCATTGAGCAACTACATACGAAGGCTGAGTTTGTGCAAGTAACCAGTGCAGGAATGCGAGAATCTCATGTTCATGACGTCAGTATTACAAAACAAGCACCCAATTATCAGGTGGATAATTAATAATGAATGATTTAAAACAACATCCTCTGCTGATCCTTGATTTTGGTTCCCAATACACCCAATTGATCGCGCGTCGCGTACGTGAATTGGGTGTTTATTGTGAAATTCATCCATTCAATATTGATCAGGAGCTATTTACCGCGTTAAATCCTTGTGGTGTGATTCTATCGGGAGGGCCTGCGACAGTAACTCACCATGAAAATCCACGCGCACATGAATGGTTGTTCACTGCGGGTTTGCCCGTTTTAGGTATTTGCTATGGGATGCAAACGATGGCAGTACAATTAGGCGGTGACGTGCAATCGTCTTCGTTGCGTGAGTTTGGTTATGCTGAGTTGCGATTACATGGGCATAGTCAGTTGTTTGCGCAGATTGAAGACCGAGTGACGGCGGACGGTTATGCCCTACTCGATGTTTGGATGAGTCATGGCGATAAAGTGACTCAATTACCCCCTGGTTTTCAAGTTATTTGTGAAACACGAAATGCACCCATTGCGGGTATGGCAGACGAAGGTCGTCAATTTTACGGGGTGCAATTTCATCCTGAAGTGACTCATACACTCCAGGGGTTGCGTATTTTATATCGTTTTGTTGTGGATATTTGTAAGGCTGCGACGAACTGGACGTCAGCTCTGATTATTGACGAAACAATCAATGAGATTAGAGCACAAGTAGGCACTGAGAGTGTCTTGCTCGGTTTATCTGGTGGCGTCGATTCTTCTGTTGTGGCTTCTTTATTGCATAAAGCAATCGGGAAACAATTGATTTGCGTTTTTGTTGATACCGGATTGTTGCGCTGCAACGAAGCAACCGAAGTGATGGAAATGTTTGGCAAACATATGGGCATTAAGATTATATCCGTTAATGCAGAAGAAAAATTTCTCAATGCACTCAATGGAGTGACTTGTCCTGAGGAAAAACGAAAAATTATTGGTCGTACGTTTATTGAAGTATTTGATGAAGAGGCGCTTAAAATTCCTGAAGTGTCTTGGCTTGCGCAAGGTACGATTTATCCTGATGTTATTGAATCTGCTGCAACAAGCACGAATGGTGCTTCAGTCGTCATTAAATCCCATCATAATGTTGGTGGTTTGCCAGAAACCTTGAATCTGAAATTATTAGAACCCATCCGTGAGTTATTTAAGGATGAAGTTCGTCATATAGGGCTTGAACTGGGATTGCCTCATGATATGGTTTATCGACATCCTTTTCCTGGACCAGGTTTAGGCGTGCGTATTTTAGCTGAAGTGAAAAAAGAATACGCGAATATTTTACGTCAGGCAGACGCAATTTTTATTGACGAATTACGTAAAGAGGATCTTTATCATAAAGTGAGTCAGGCATTTGCTGTATTTTTGCCGGTTAAAAGTGTTGGTGTTATGGGGGATGGGCGTAAGTACGATTATGTGATTTGTCTGCGTGCTGTTGAGACGGTTGACTTTATGACGGCACATTGGGCGCATTTGCCGTGGGATTTTCTTGGACAAGTCTCCAATCGGATTATTAATGAAGTAGAAGGTGTATCACGAGTGACTTATGACATTTCAGGTAAGCCGCCGGCTACTATTGAATGGGAATAATTGTAGCCTGGGTGCAGCG
>JBOFJV010000222.1:0-11887 GCA_051657005.1 Legionella sp.
GCATTTTTAACTCAAAATCCGGCTATCGATGCAATCTATCAATTCCAACAACAACTTCATTCTCTTTTAATGAAAAGAGCATTAACACAAAAGGCATGTCGTAAATTAATACCTACCTTCTTAGGCATGCTGACTGAATGAAAGCAAAGTGATTTTAAGGCTTTAGCTTCATTGGGTAAGACCATGGGAGCTTGGAAAGATGAAGTCGCCAGAATGTGGAGGTTTAGTAAATCAAATGGAATCACAGAAGGGTGTCATCGTAAAATGAAACTCATTCAGCGAAGAGATTATGGTTTTAGAAAATTTGAAAATTACAGAGTGCGTGTTAAGGTGCTCTGTGGGTGATTAGAGCTGCCACCTTAAATAGGAAAGAGCCGACAATCCATTGTTTTCTTCATCCAATCTTCAAGCTATAATGACGGCTTCATATACACATTTTTTGATGAGACAAACATGGTCCAAGCCATTCCAGAATGTTTTCATACCCTGACACCAACCTTTACTTTTAAAAATTGCATGCAGGCAATTGAATTCTACAAAAAAGCGTTCGATGCTAAAGTACTTCATCTTTTTCCATCGTTCGATGGAAAAGGTATTATGCATGCCCGGCTGCAAATTGGAAACTCGATAATCATGATGGGTGATGAAATTCAAGGGGAAAACTTTGCTAAAAGTGCTGAAACTCTAGGTAAATCACCTATTGGGCTTTTTTTATATGTTGCAGATGCAGATAGCGCATTTCAACAATCTGTTGCCGCCGGAGGTCAAATTACCATGCCTTTAGCAGACATGTTTTGGGGCGATCGCGCTGGACAAATTAAAGATCCTTTTGGTTACTCCTGGATGATTGCGACCCATACTCGTGATTTCACCGAGGCAGAAATTAAAAAATGCGCAAGATGCGTTTGCCTCTATGACGCAAAAATAAATTGATACGGATTTTAAATGGTTGACGCTACTGAACTTAACTCAATTCTGCTTATTGCAGATCTCCCCATATTGGCTATTCCCGTGACACCTCATAACGAACCGATGGTTGATTTAATCGATCATTCAGATATTGCATATGGCCCATCACCAGAGATACCCAATAATAACGATTACACAAAAATGCGTAAAACGGTTTATGAAAAATTAAAGCAAGCCCAATCACTATTGCCACAGGGATTACGTTTTTGTCTGTATGAATGCTACCGCAGTCTGACATTGCAAAAAAACCTGTTTGATACACGTTATGCAAAAGTAAAAAACAAACACCCTGATTGGTCGCATGAGCAAATTTTTACAGAAACTACCCGGATGGTATCTCCAGTAATTAACTTAGATGGAACAACTAATATTCCGCCTCATTCAACAGGAGCGGCAATTGATGTTTATCTAATCAATGAACAAGGTGAAGCAATTGATATGGGAATCCACCCCAAAGACTGGATGGAGGATATAGACGGCATCCTTTCATTAACCGACTCGCTCATCATTTCAGAAGAGGCGAAGCACAATCGCAGCATTATGAATCGTGCCTTAGAGGCTGTTGATTTTGTCAACTATCGAAACGAATACTGGCATTGGTCTTATGGAGATCGTTACTGGGCTTATTATAAACAAAAACCGCACGCGATGTACGACAGCTATTAATGCCATGAATGGAACGGATACTCCCTACGTGCATCCTCATAATGAAAAGAGTATGATACTGCATTCGCCTCCAAATGCAGTATCATATGAACGCAAAGACAATACGAATAGCAACACGACAAAGCCCCCTTGCCTTATGGCAAGCCAATCACGTACGCCAACTGTTGTTACACAAACGACCCAACATCGCCATTGAATTATTACCCATGACCACATCAGGGGATAAATTTCTTAAAGATAAACTTTTAGCTGCAGGTGGAAAAGGCCTCTTTGTCAAAGAATTGGAAGAAGCATTGTTAGATAAAAGAGCTGACTTTGCTGTTCATTCATCAAAAGACATGCCCGCAGAAATTCCTGAAGGACTTTGTTTGGCTGCAATTTGTAAAAGAGATAATCCTTTTGATGTTTTAGTCAGCCACAACCACCAACAGCTGGATGCACTTCCTCCTCAAGCAATTATTGGTACAGCAAGTTTGCGACGGCAATCACAATTATTGGCTTATCGATCGGATTTGTACATCAAATCCTTACGAGGAAATATCAACACACGACTTGAAAAGCTAAAAGCAGGTGAGTTTGACGCGATTATTCTAGCAGCTGCAGGTTTAGAGCGCATGGAAATGACGCAAATGATTGTCGAACAATTATCAGCAGAAATAATGCTTCCGGCATGTGGACAAGGCGCTTTAGCAATCGAATGCAGAACCGATGATCAGGAAACACAAGCACTTATTGCTGAGTTAAATGATCCATTATCCTCTATTTGTGTGCATGCTGAACGGCAAGTCAATGCTCAATTAGGGGGAAATTGCCATGTACCCTTAGCCGTTTTTTGCTCACCAATCGCAAACGACCAACTGTTATTGCAAGCAAAAATCTTATCCTCCGATGGCTCAGAAATCATTAAAAACACTCAAGTCGGATCATTGGATCAAGCCAAAACTTTAGCGGATCATTGTTCTAAATCGTTGTTGGAACAAGGAGCAGCGACTCTTCTTGACTTAACTTAACGCTATAATGAATCATTCACTGCACGGTTTACGCATTTTAAATACCCGCCCCAAAGAGCAAGCACTGCATTTGAGTGAATGCATTAGAGACGCTGGCGGTATTGCAATCGAGCTGCCAACTCTAGATATTAAAGCAACCCATGTTCGTTGGATTCGTTCATTACCGGATTTGAATCAGGTCAAATACGCTATTTTTATTAGTGCTAACGCAGTCCATTATTGTTTTACTCAATTAAAACAGCAAAAAATTGAATGGCCCTCATCAATTGCTGTCATTGCCATCGGGCAAGGCAGTGCAACAGCATTGCAAAAATTCGATATTAAAGTATGTGCGATTCCTGTTGAATCAGATAGTGAGCATTTATTAGCATTAAAAACATTACAAGATCCCAAAGGGAAAAACGTGTTACTATTTAAAGGCGAAGGCGGCAGACCACTTATCGAAGAACAACTGATTAAAAGAGGCGCAATCCTATCTGTTTTTAAGGTATATCAACGTGTTATGCCTCAAATCGACCAACAATTAATACAATCCATATGGCAAGATGATTTAGTGGACATTATACTGTTAACAAGCGAACAGTCTCTGCACAACCTTTTTAAACTGTTTGATAAAAGAGCCCATGATTGGCTATGCAACAAAACATGGCTAACAATTAGCGAACGTTTGGCTCAAGTCGCTTCCGTATTAGGAATACGAAAGATTACAGTGAGCCGTCAAAATGCAATAGTGAATGCATTGTTTGATTACGTACAGAAGGATTAACTATGGCCAATAGCACTGAAGAACAAGCACAAAAAATAAAAAAAGCGCCCAGTTTAACACCCAATGAAAAACCAACACCAAAAAATAATTATGTAGTCCCAAAAAGTAAGGGACTGATATCTACATTTGCCGTCATTGTTGCTTTGATTGCATTAGCTGTTGCTGGATATACTCTTTATCTGAATCAAGAATTACAAAAGCAATTAACGCATAAGGACTCTGCTTTTTCCTCTCAAGTAACGCAGCTGGAGCAAAAACAAGATCAAACGCAGGAACAAATCAATAACCAAATGAGTAACACTCAAAAAACACAAAAACAACTTCAAACTCAATTAGAGCATTTAGGGAATAAATTGCAAAGTGCACTGAATCAAAGATTCTACCAAAACCAAGATTGGCTCCTTCTTAAAGCACGTTACTACCTTGAACTCGCGCAAATTAATGCACATTGGAGTACTAACTTTGATGCAACAACAACGCTACTTGAACAAGCAGATCAACTCTTAAAACCTTTTAATGATCCTAAAGTTTTTAACATAAGACAAGCGATTGCAAAAGACATTGCAGAAATTCAAGCAACACCCGTTGTAGATCGTGCGGGCATACTCAGTCAATTGGATGCGTCGCAAACGAGTATCAATGATCGCAGCATTGCTTTGCCTGAAAGTGAGGAAAAAACCTCAGGAACTGATAATGAAACCCCATCAAATCACTCATCTACGTGGAACCAGCGTTTACAAAGCAGCATGAATCTACTGGGCAAGTTGGTTGTTATCCGACGTCATGATCAAAACATTAAACCTCTATTGTCGCCCATGCTCGAAACAGTGCTTAAAGAAAGGCTTCGCCTTAATATCCAGGAAGCCCAATGGGCCGTGTTAAATCATGATCCTTTTGTTTATCAACTGGCCCTTAAACAAGCCATTACAAGATTAAAAACAAATTTTAACGAAAATATGCCGAATAATGCCGCATTAATTAAGAAATTAACGGAACTTCAACAAACAAATATCACGCCTAAAAAACCAACGGGAAGCTCTGCTCTGCCGCTACTCAATGAATTGATTGAAACGAAAAAAACACCTGCAAATCAATCCTTGAATAATCAGCAAGGAGGAAATCAATAATGCTTCGAGTCCTCTTTGCCTTCTTTATCTTAATGGCTGCGGTAGCCTTAGGTATACAATTGAATAAAGATCCAGGCTATGTGTTAATTGCAATAAATCATTGGACTATTGAAACTACTGTCTGGGTAGCTGCGTTCAGTATTATCATTGTATTTATTATTCTGTATCTTTTACTGAGATTAGGTCAAAAAATCACCCACACGCCAGGTGCATTAACACGATGGAGTTCAAAACGAAGAGCTCAAAAAGCACAAGCAATCACCCGAAGAGGATTGATAGAATACAGTGAAGGGTATTGGTTAAAAGCAAAAAATCATTTAATCCAGGCTTTACCCAATACCGATACGCCTTTACTCAACTATTTAACTGCAGCGCGTGCAGCACAAAAAATGGGCGACAATCAGCTCAGAGATGATTATTTACGGGAAGCACAGCAATCGATGCCCGAAGCAAAAATTGCGGTTGAGTTAACCCAGGCAGAATTGCAACTGGCAAATCATCAATGGGAACAAGCTTTAGCAACCTTAAAACATTTGCATGATATAGCACCTCGTCACCCTTATGTATTAAAACTAATGATGCAACTTTATCAAGAAATCAAAGATTGGCCTCAGCTTATTACCCTATTACCCGATCTAAAAAAGCATCAAGTGGTGAATCAACAAGAGTTTGAATTATTACAATACAACGCGTACTTACAAAATTTAATTGAGCTTGCAAAGCAAAATCAACCGGAAACAGTAGATGAATTTTTTCGCTCTTTGCCTAAATCATTAGCCAACAATCCTAATATTATTGCAGAATACACTCGATTTTTGTTAAAAAATAATGATTCTAAAACTGCAAAAAATTTATTACGCCATAGCCTTCGCAAAGAATTTAGCTCGCAATTAATTGAGCTTTATAGTCTGTTACCAATCGATGAAAGACAGTTGGCTTTTGCTGAAACTTTATTGAGGAAAACCCAACATTCAGCAGCACTTTATTTATGTTTAGGCCAACTCTGCATCCAGCAACAATTATGGGGTAAAGCTAAATATTATCTTGAGAAGTCCAATGAGATCGAGCCTACTGCATTAGCTTTCGAAGCTCAAGGAAAACTGCATGAGAAACTTGGAGAGGAATCCTTAGCGTGCATCAGTTTCAAACGAGGGTTAGAACTCGTCACTAAAGAATTGTAGCCCAGGAGTAACCTCTGGATCACATTTCCGCCTATGTACCGCGCTGTATGCGCGGTATCCAAAACGATAGTTCTTCTAAATCACCATTTCGTGTACCTAAAGAAGCATCTTCTGGATAGCGCGCATAAAGCGCGGTACGTAGAAGTGTAGAGAGAGGTTTTAAGCGATGTGAAGAAGAGTCAGATGCAACATAACGTATCGGAACCAGGATTTATTGATTTAGCTCAGAACCCCTGGTTCCGCTGCGCTCCACCTGACTGATGAAGCGCGAAGCGCTGTCTCAAAATCTTGGCATAGAGCCTTCGATACTCTCTTCAGGCCGTTCACTCAAGATGTATGAATTATAAAAATCCTGGACTATGGCATGCGTCATTACAATCCGTTTTAGTTCGTTCAACCTGAATGGTCACATGTTGAATATTAAACTCATGCCGCAATTGATCAACCCATTCTGCTCTTAATGAATCAGATAGCAGTTCATCAGGCATATGTAAATGCACAGACATTGCGTTTTCTTGAGTACTCAATGCCCAAATGTGTAAATCATGAAAACCGTTCACGCCCTGTTTACTGAGTAAAAACTCACTCACCGCAGTCCAAGAAATCGTATCAGGAACACCATCAATAATTAATCTAAAGCTCCCTGTAAATAAAGACCATGTTCCCTTCAATATAATGATTGCAATGAGCAAACCAACGACCGGATCGATCCACAACCAACCAGTCCAATACAATAAGCCTGCTGACACAACAACTCCAACAGAAACCAGAGCATCATAAAACAAATGCAAATAGGCGCCTCGAATATTTAAATCATCCGAGCCACGCATGAACAACAATGCCGTCGCTGAATTGATAACAATGCCAACTGCTGCCACGATCATGACCGATAAGGCATGGACTTCCGTTGGTGAAAATAATTTATAGACTGCTTCTGTAGCAATAATACCGCACGTAAAAACCAATAAGATCCCATTAGCTAAAGCAGATAAAATCGATATCTTTTTGAGGCCATAGGTTGCTTTCATAGTCGGAGCACGCTTCATCAACACCGTTGCAATCCATGCCAGGATCAAACCTAAAACGTCACCTAAATTATGAAATGCATCGGCTAATAAACTGGTTGAGTGCGCTAAATAAGCAAAAATAATTTGTAAGACTACAAAAAGGCCGTTTGCAATAATGGCAATCAAAAATGCACGATCATAGGTTACTGCGCCATGATTCGTGCCATGATGGTGATGTGACTCACCATGTGAGTGTGCACTCATAATGCTCCTTCGTCTTTTTTATTTTCGGCGTAGTAATTGTTTCCAATCTTAATTCGGTTACGTTCTTTTTGTTTACGCCAAGCATTCGTATCGCGTAAAGAATAAACACAACCGCAATATTCTTGTTTATAAAATCCTTCGCGTTTTGCAATGTCATACATTCGTTCTGCACCCCCATTCTTTCGCCACTTGTAGGTCCAATACTCAAGATTAGGGTATTTATTTGCAGCCCGAACACCGCTATCGTTAATTTGATTTATATCTTTCCAACGTGAAATACCTAAAGAACTACTGATTATTGGAAATCCATGTTCATGGGCATATAAAGCTGTGCGCTCAAAACGCATATCAAAACACATAGTACACCGTTTACCACGCTCAGGATCCCACTCTAAACCTTTAGCACGTGCAAACCAATTGTCTTTATCATAGTCTGCATCAATAAATGGGATGTTGTGCTTTTCAGCGAATTTAATGTTTTCGTTTTTTCTAATCTCATACTCTTGAACTGGATGAATGTTCGGATTGTAAAAAAAGATAGTAAAATTAATTTTTGAACTGATCAGTGCTTCCATGACTTCACCAGAACAAGGGGCACAACATGAATGCAGTAACAGCTTATCTGCACCATTAGGTAATTCTAATTGTTCTCTTTCTATCATTTGGTTACATCCGGCAAATTTATAAAATGGTGGCGGTAATAAACTAATTCAGCAATGGAATCTTTAATATCATCCAATGCAAGGTGCTTAGACTCTTTAACAATTCCATTTAACAACTCAGGTCGCCAACGAATCGCAAGCTCTTTTAATGTACTGACATCTAAATTTCGGTAATGAAAAAATGCCGCAAGTTCAGGCATGTACTTATATAAAAAACGTCTGTCCTGACAGACACTATTACCGCACATAGGCGACTTCCCTTTATCTAGGAAAGGCTTGAGAAATTCGATTGTTAACTGTTCTGCTTGCGCTTCACTGATGCTGCTTTCCAAAACACGATTAACTAAACCTGATTGACCATGTTGTCTGGTATTCCACGAATCCATACCATCCAACAGGGATTTAGGTTGAGACACAGCAAAAACCGGTCCTTCTGCAAGTATATTTAAATTAGGATCAGTGACCACTGTAGCAATTTCAATGATTCTGTCCTGTTCAGGATCCAGTCCTGTCATCTCTAAATCGATCCAAATTAAATTGTGATTATTTTTCATTTGTTTTCCAGGAATTTAATATCAGTTCAACACAAGCCACACGCCTTTGATGCAAAGTTTGTTTGATTGCTTCTCCTTGATGCCCTTCAGCGATTATCGTTTGCGCATTTACTTTAGCACACTCTGTAAGCAAATAGCTCCATAATTTACTTTGTCGATAATCCACGACTTTACCACATCCCTCAGCATCAGACTGACACGCAATCAACATCTCATCAAAATGCTGTGGGCGACGAAAGGCATCCGTTCGTTCCAAGATCTTTACTATAGTGCTTGCTTGCAACTCAAATAAGCGATGTATGTTTAAATGAAATCGCGACACCATCACCGCTAAATCACGATAATGATTTGGAATCCGTAAACGGGAGCATAAAGTTTGAATGAGCGCAACGCCTCGCTCTTCATGCCCATGATGGCTTGGCCAATTCTGCATAGGCGATAAAGCTTTACCTAAATCATGCACTAATGCCGCAAAACGAATAATTGGGTTTGTAGTTAAAGCAACAGCTGCTTGCAATACAAAGAGTGTATGTACACCGCTATCGACTTCATGATGGTAACGATAGGGATTAGGGATACCAAATAAAGCTTCAATTTCAGGTAAAATCACGCGTAACGCATCGCAAGAACGCAAGATCATAATAAATTGTTCCGGATTGTTTTCTTCAAAACTTCGTTGCCATTCTTGCCAAACGCGTTCAGGAACTAAATGAGCCAACTCACCTCGTTTTACCATTGAATACATCAGCGCACGCGTTTCATCTGCAAGTTTGAAACCTAAAGAATGAAAACGTGCAGCAAAACGAGCTACTCTTAATACACGTACGGGATCTTCTACAAAAGCAGGGGAAACATGGCGCAACACTTTATTTTCTATATCTTTTTGCCCATTATAAGGATCAATTAAATGCCCGTGTTCATCCATAGACATGGCATTGATCGTGAGATCTCGACGTGCTAAATCCTCTTCCAAAGTTACAGTCTTGCTGTAATCACAAGAAAAACCATAATATCCTGGTGCCGATTTTCTTTCCGTTCGCGCCAAAGCATATTCTTCATTGGTATCTGGATGTAAAAAAACAGGAAAATCACGTCCAACTTGCCTGTATTTTTGTTGCAATAATTCCTCTGAACTTGAACCAACAACAACCCAATCCCGTTCCTTCACAGGAAGATTCAATAATTGATCACGGACCGCACCACCAACTAAGTAGACTTTCATTAAAATTAATTTACCTTCATACTATGATTATCCAAAAAGGCAGTAATCAGGAGCAAAATACTTACCGCTTTATCTTCTCAATTGAAGAGAGGACTTTTTTAAATGATTATAATATAGATCAGGACTATGAGTAAAAGACGTATCAGTAAACAACAATCTTCGCGTATCGAAAAAATTCAAAAAAACTATCATGCGAATAAAGAAAAGCATGATGTGCTTGCCGATGGTTTAGTCCTTACTCGATTCAGTAGACATGTTGAAATTGAAGATGCTCATGGAAAACTGATACGGTGCTCCATCAGGCCTAATTTGGAAACCTTAGTTGCGGGAGATCGCGTAATTTGGCAACCAGAAGGTAAAAATCAAGGTGTCGTCGTGAGTCTTTATCCACGAAATAGTGTTTTAGCAAAACCAACAAATACTGGGTTAATAAAACCAGTAGCAGCGAATATCAGCCAAATAATTACAGTCATTTCACCCAAACCGGAAATCTCTTGGCCATTACTTGATAGCTATTTAGTAATGGCAGAAACACTGCAATTACAAGCAGTGATTTTATTGAACAAAACGGATTTGCACTGCGAATCAATTAAAGAGCGCTTAGTTATGGATTATGGGAAACTCTCTTATCCAATTTTGTACGCCAATCAAAACGATGCAACTGGTTTAGAACAACTGAAACAAATATTACATCACCAAATCAGTGTTTTCGTGGGGCAGTCCGGCGTAGGGAAATCATCACTTATATCAGCAATACTACCTCATGAGCAAAACATTTCTATAGGCTCTCTCTCCGAACTTTCAGAGTTGGGGCGCCATACAACAAGTAACTCACGTTACTATCATTTGCCCAGTGGTGGTGCATTAATTGATTCCCCTGGGGTAAGAGAATTCAGTTTATGGCATATAAACACCACTGAAATTGCCCAGGGATATCACGAATTCAGACCGTATTTATCGCAATGCAAGTTTCGTAACTGTACCCATAAAGATACGCCTCACTGCGCCATCATTAAAGCCAGAGATCAAGGATTAATTTCAACGAATCGATATGAAAACTTTATAAAGCTCTGTACCCAATATGCTAAATAAATAGTATTCGTTCAGGTAATGGCATCAACTTACTCGCAAATGGCACGTACCCAGGATACATACAGTGCTATTTTCTCTTAAGTCTACGGCATTAGGTGTGTTACACCGTGAGCTCGATACTCAGGTAGACAGACCTAAGTAATCAGAAACACGACTTCCACTTTTAGTCTTTTGTGTTTGGCTCAAAATAGACTCACTTATTTTCATCAAATAAGCACCTATCTTTTCTGCTGTTTTTGGCTCAATGTCTAGTGATGGTACTTGCTTTTTAAATTCAGTAACCATCTTCGCAATACTTTTTGCTGAATCAGGTAATTTGAACAACTTTCTAGTATTGAGTTTTCTTGGTGTAGGGAAAAACTGTAGTGATGCGCTTTCCTCTGGAAAGAGTTGGGATACCCGATAATTGATGTGTTTCGTGCAGGTTTCAAGGAATGTCTGTTTTGCAATTTTAGGATCGCACAGTTTAATTAATCGCAATAAGTTAATGCGATGATGCTCGCTCAGTTTATTAATAAACTCCGTAAATAGGATATTCACTCTAAATTGCTTCATTAAATCATTTTTGTCTTGGCTGTAAGTATGAATTAACTCATCTAAAAATAGATTAATACTCTTTTTCACTGATTGATTATTTGTATTAAAAAGAAATAATGCTGTAAATAATAACTCTGGCTCAAACCAATAAGCACCAAGCTCGGAAACACGACAACTTTTAACTAATTCCAACCATTGTTTTGTTGGTTTAAGGAGGGTTAACCAAGTATACCAACTATTATCATCGTTTGCTGGAAGCAACAATATCACGGATAATCTCCCCATAAGCGGTCTCCAGCGCATCAGGACGATTTGCAGCAATTAAAGGCAATCAAATAGTGAAAATACCGCGTGCTTCCGAAAATACAGTATTGGGTTTATCCCATAAACTAAATGAATATTGTGATACAAATACACTAAATTCAAATTGAGTCGTCAATAATGACACGAGCATACGACAACATTCAGCTAAAACTTCTGAATGGTCTCTTGCTAATTCAAAGGAAATATCTTCTTTAGGGGTTTCTTCATAAAGCAATACCAAATCACTACTTGTTGCTCTTAAAGCATGATTTAATGTATAGAGCCATTTCGCTAAAGCTCGAATTTCAAAATCCAACTCATAAAAATTATTGGCCGATTGCATGGCAATAAAGACATCCAATAAATAGTCTTCGCCATCTTTATAGTCAATTTTTGGCTCTACACCAATTAAGGGGGCACTTTAATCAAATTAGTCTAGACTAAGTCATTGATTTAGCGAACAAAAGGAGATTAAAGTGCCGAAGTACAATCTTATCCTAAATTTACCTGGATTTTCCATAGTAAAA
>JBOFJV010000223.1:0-12420 GCA_051657005.1 Legionella sp.
CCTCCCACGTTTACACTATCGCTTTCGTTGCACGCCATGCTCTCAGAATCAGGAGGCGGCGAATGATTCGAACCGATTTATTATCTCATTCACTGTTGCCTTCAGGTATCAAAAGACCCTGGGCCACCTCTCATACTAACCTTAACGGAGCTCAATCACTTCAACCTTGCGGCTTACGGCTTACAACTTCCTGTGCCTACGCTTAACCATACGCGTTACCACATACAGCCAAAGGCTAAGTACGAAATGCGCTCGGTCGCGCTTTCCCGGTAGAACTTTCAGATACTAGCGGTCGTGCACTTTCGTGGCGCACTTTATTTTATTTTTTATGGTAAATACCACTGATGATATTGCTCGCATGCATTTGGGGCAAAAACACGTTGAGCAGCAAGTCATTGATGATTGGAAAATGGTTCATGGATATGACTTGACCTTGTTTTACACTGAACACCAAAAGGGCTTGCAAAAAATAGAGCAAACCCTGTTTTTCCAAAAATCAATCCGACTGTTTAGCTTTCGATTCGGGATTTCGGATTCCGGTCTGGATATTAGCCAGGATATTCCCTACAGAATGTGGCCTAGCCTTGCTATTGCTGTGCCGGTATTAATATTTAATGTCATTAGCAACATTATTTTAGCCATGGCTATGGCGTTTTTTCGCGGAACTTATCTGGATCTCAGTGGAGTGGTGATCTGCATTATTTTAATGTCAATTTCGAGTTTGTTTTACATCATTGGCGGCCAGTATCTTTTGGGTAAGTTATTACGTTTAGTACCTATTTCAGGTTACGACGGAAACAGAACGGCTTGAGTTTAATGCGAATATTTATTAATCTGGTACCAAAAACTCATGATTTAGGTTAAAGTTCATCAATTAAGCCTAGTGAGTTTATTTCCTTATGCAACAACGCTTTGTCCATTTACGTGTTCACACAGAGTTTTCTTTAGTCGATGGGTTAGTTCGCGTTAAGCCTTTAATGAAGGCGCTACCCTCTCGGGGAATGTGTGCAGTTGCTTTGACTGATTATTGCAATTTATTTGCTGCGGTAAAGTATTACAAAACGGCTGTTGATGTAGGAATTAAACCCATTATTGGCAGTGATTTGCCTTGTCATAATCCGGAGCAACCGGATCTTGTTTCTTCTTTAGTGCTTTTATGCCTCAATTCGGAAGGGTATAAAAATCTAACGTGCCTGGTTTCCAAAGCCTATCAGGAAGGGCAATACCAAGGCAAACCCAGAGTACAAAATCAATGGATTCCAGAGTATTCGAATGGACTCATTGCTTTATCCGGAGGAAAGTTTGGCGATATAGGTCAGGCATTACTTGCAGAGGATTATGAGTTAGCAAAAAGCCGAGCACTTTATTGGCACACGCTTTTTCCAAATCGTTTTTATTTAGAAATTCAGCGTACGGGTCGACTTGATGAGACGCGTTACAACGAACTCCTCATTACTTTAGCCGATGAGTTGCAATTGCCATTAGTTGCAACCAATGATGTACGTTTCCTTGATAAAGAAGATTTTGAAGCCCATGAAGCGCGTGTGTGCATCCATGAGGGATATACATTGGCGGATCCACGCAGAGCGCAAAATTACAGTGCGCAACAATATTTACGGTCAGCTGATGAAATGGTGGCTTTATTTGCTGATTTACCTTCCGCAATTCAAAATACGGTGGAGATCAGCAAGCGGTGTACAGTAAAATTGGATTTAGGCAATAATTATCTGCCTAATTTTCCTATTCCAGAAGGCTCCACTGTAGAAAACTATTTATCGCATTTATCGCAAGTTGGCTTGGAAGAGCGTTTGCTGCAATTATTTAAAAACAAATCACCAGAAGAATTACAATCGCGCAGAGAAGAGTACGACAAACGTCTGCAAATTGAATTGGATGTGATTAATAACATGGGATTCGCTGGTTATTTCCTTATCGTTGCTGATTTTATTCAATGGGCCAAAGGAAATGGAGTTCCCGTAGGTCCAGGACGTGGTTCAGGGGCAGGTTCGTTAGTTGCGTATGCGTTAAAAATTACCGATCTCGATCCGCTGGAATATGAATTGCTTTTTGAGCGGTTTTTGAATCCCGAGCGGGTTTCCATGCCTGACTTTGATATCGATTTTTGCATGGAAGGACGGGATCGTGTCATTGAATACGTTGCGGAAAAATACGGCAGACAAAGCGTATCGCAAATTATTACTTTTGGAACCATGGCTGCCAAAGCCGTTGTCCGTGATGTGGGGCGCGTATTAGGTCACCCTTATGGATTTGTCGATAAACTAGCAAAATTAATTCCTTTTGAAATAGGAATCACTCTAAACAAGGCGTTGGAACAAGAAGAAGAGTTGAGGCGCCGTTATAATGAAGAAGATGAAGTCAAAGAGCTGATCGACCTGGCTTTAAAACTCGAAGGAATTACGCGAAATGCGGGGAAACACGCTGGAGGAGTCGTTATCGCCCCTTCCACGTTAACCGATTTTACAGCGATTTATTGTGAAGAAGGCTACACACAAATTGTCAGCCAATTTGATAAAGACGATGTGGAAGCCGCAGGCCTGGTTAAGTTCGACTTTTTAGGATTGCGTACCTTAACCATTATCGATTGGGCATTGGCAATCGTGAACAAACAATGCGTACTCGAAGGACTGCCACCAGTTGATATCAGTCAAATCCCAACTGATGATGCCAAGACTTTTGATTTATTAAAGGCATGCAAAACTACGGCAGTGTTTCAGCTTGAATCTCGCGGCATGAAGGAGTTGATTAATCGCTTACAACCTGATTGCTTTGAAGACATTATCGCGTTAGTGGCTTTATTCAGACCAGGTCCTTTGCAGTCAGGTATGGTGGATGACTTTATTGATCGTAAGCATGGTCGCGCGGCGGTTGATTATCCTCATCCGGATTTGGAGCCGATATTAAAACCGACGTATGGTGTTATCTTATATCAAGAGCAGGTCATGCAGATTGCGCAGGTATTGGCGAACTATACTTTGGGTGCTGCGGATATGCTACGCCGCGCGATGGGAAAGAAAAAACCTGAAGAAATGGCCAAACAACGGGAAATTTTTACTGAGGGAGCAACTGCGCGAGGTGTGGATGAAAAGGTTGCAACCCATATCTTCGATTTAATGGAGAAATTCGCAGGTTATGGCTTTAATAAGTCGCATTCGGCTGCTTATGCTTTAGTTGCTTACCAGACTGCCTGGCTTAAAGCGCATTATCCTGCAGCGTTTATGGCTGCGGTGATGTCCTCTGATATGGATAATACTGATAAAGTAGTTACTTTTATTGACGAATGTGCCCATATGAAATTGAAGGTGCTTCCTCCTTCCATTAATCACTCCAGATATCATTTTACTGTTACCGAAGGTACTTCGATTATTTATGGTCTTGGTGCTATAAAAGGGGTCGGGGAGTCTGCTATTGATTGTATTATTCAAGCACGCAATGCGGATGGTGGTTTTGCGGACTTATTTGGTTTTTGTCAGCGTCTGGATTTGCGTAAAGTCAATCGACGTGTTCTTGAAGCGTTGATCAAAAGTGGTGCTTTTGATGATTGGAATGTCGAGCGAGCGGTGTTGACTGCTTCGTTAGAAAAAGCGTTAAAAGTGGCAGAAAAAGAGCATCATAATCAATCCAGTGGTCAATTTGATCTCCTTTCCTTACTTGACGATGAGGTGAATGAGCAAGAATATATCTCTTGCAAACCCTGGGCCGAATCGCAACGCCTGGAAGGTGAGCGTGAAGTATTAGGTTTTTATTTGACAGGCCATCCTGCGGATCAATATCGCCGTGAGTTTGTGGATTTTATCGTTTCGATTAGCCAATTGAATCCCTCCATGCATAAAAAAGCAAATATTTGCGCACAAGTTGTAGCCATGCGCAAAATCATCACCAAACGCGGTAAAAAACTAGTAATTCTTGGTATGGAGGATTCAACGGCTCGATTCGATGTTGTTGTTTTTGGCGAGCTTTTTGAATCTTCTGTACCCGCTTTAGCTACGGGCGATATGCTGGTCATTGAAGGTGAGGTGGCTCATGATGATTACAATGGTGGCGTGAAGATGACGGCAAATCAACTCTATGACATTCCCAGTGCCAGGATAAAATTTGCGCGTTGTCTTGAATTAAGCATCCACTCGGGGAGTCAAGGTGTTTTAGCTTCCATTCAAGCTTTGTTGAAAGCACACGTTGGCCGTTGCGCTGTGCAATTTTTGTATACGAATGAATGCGCAAAAGCAAAATTGAGTTTGGCACCTGTATGGCAAGTAATGCCTAGTGATGAGTTACTTGGACTTTTGACGAATCTTCTAGGCGAAGAGCAAGTAGTCATGCGTTATTGAGTGTTTCACTCTGAACCGAGGGAACGCCACCTTTGGTCGCTTTGACGCGAATAAAGCATACATCAATGCTCACATACTGATGTATGCTGCGCGCTTTTTTCGTGCTAAATCGACTCAAATCTGTCGTTCCTGTAAGATAATAACCATGGGTTCCGCTTCGCTGCACCCATAGCCCTCAGGTTAAGAAAGGATGAAATAAATTAACTTATTGAATTGAAAAAATAACTTTCCGTTTCAATTTTTTTAATTTGATGTCTCATTAAAAGCAGGTTTGGTCTTGAGGTATCGACATTTATTTTGCAAGTAGGTTTTTAGCACAAAATCCGTCGTTGCGAGCCGTAGGTGAAGCAATCCAGTGCACTTAAAAAAGCGAATCAGTGCATCTGAAGCCCAAAAGGACGCTGGATTGCTTTACCTACGGTTCGCAACGACGGCATAATGCTGCACCCCATAGCTTTCAGGTTAAGAAAGGATGAAATAAAGTAACTCATTGAATTGAAAAAATAACTTTCTGTTTCAATTTTTTTAATTTGATGTCTCATTAAAATTAAGTTGGGTCTTGAGGTATCGACACTTATTTTGCAAATAGGTTTTTAGCACAAAATCCGTCGTTGCGAGCCGTAGGCGAAGCAATCCAGTGCCCTTAAAAAAGCAAATCAGTGCCTCTGAAGCCCAAAAAGACGCTGGATTGCTTCACCATACGGCTCGCAAGACGGCATAATGCACCTATAAAATACTACTAAAAATAAGTGTCAAGACCCAACCTGCTTTTGATTGCTTTTGTTTCGTAGCCTGATGGCTATGCGCTGCACCCAGGCTACGAGCCACTTTCGTTTAAGTTGACGCCATTACCGTTCACTACGTAATAAATGCCGTCTTTGCGAGCCTTGACGAAGCAAGAGGCCTGCTGCGCTTGGGCTTTGCACTGGATTGCCTCACTTTTTTCTGAGGGATCTGTAAAAAAATTAACCAGCGAACTCCTTGTTCTTACAGCCGGATGCTGACTGGGACAAAAGCTTTATTTGGCCAAAATTTGCATAGATCCCTCAACACTTCGTTCGTAATGACTGGTTATTTGATTTTAATAAAAAGACATACCTTTTTTAATCAGACAGTAATTTATCTATTTTGGCAGCGCAAATGAAATCATTATGGCTTAGACCGTTGAGCGCGTGCGTCATAAAGCTTACGTGACAATAGTTGTAACCCACTTCTAAATCAGGGTGATGATTTTCAGTATTGGCTATCCATGCGAGTGCATTGACAAAAGCCATTGTTTCATAAAAATTTTTAAATGATAAACTGCGTTTCATGATGCGGTGATCGGCACTGACTTCCCAACTTTTATTTAATTGAGGCAGGAGGTTTTTAATTTGCTCGGCATTTAATGCAGCGCCGATGCCTTCACACGATTCACAATGTTTGCTGCTTAAATCACTGGTCATTTTATTTCCTTACTTGTAGCGTCGATTCACAATTCTACTGTTTTGGTTCAATCTAGCGAATTGTGGGTGGGTTTATAATAATTACTTAATGCATCAAGAAATCGAGTGTTTTGCTCTTTTGTTCCTACAGTTACTCGGATGTAATGTTCCATTTTATAGGGATGCAGAGGACGCACTATGATACCTCTATCTAAAAGATAGTTATAGAGCGACATACTGTCTTCCTTACAATCGAAGGTAAGAAAATTACATACGGAAGGAAAATAATGAAGATTTAACTGCTGTAATCCTTGTCTCATTTGCTGCATGCCTTCTGCATTAATGTGTAAGCTTTGACGAAGAAACTCATCATCATCCAGGGCTGCATGAGATGCAGCGAGTGCGACCTGATTGACGCAAAAAGGTAATTGCACGCGATATAGGAGTTCAATAATTGATGGATGGGCTACTGCATAACCCAGGCGCACACCAGCCAGGCCATATATTTTTGAAAAGGTTCGAGTTATCACTATATTTTGATGTTGGTCTAACCATTCAATGCTGTTGTACTGTAACTCAGCAGCAGCATATTCATAATATGCTTCATCAATGACTAATAAAGTCGTTTCAGGAATGTTCTCTACCAAGCGGCGCATTTCATTAGTATTAATCATTGTTCCTGTTGGATTATTGGGATTGGCTAGAAAGATAATTCCCGTCTTTTCATTACACGCTTGAATTAAAAGGTCCACATTAACTACCCAGTTTGGGTGAGTTGCTACGGGATGCCCTGGAATATTCTGAGTTTTAGCCTGAATCGCATAAGTACTGAACGCATAGTCATGGGTGAGAATGTGTTTGTCAGTACTCAAGGCAAAGCATTGGAGCAAAAGTGTCACTATGAAGTCGGATCCATTACTCAGAAAAAGTTGATTGATATTGATGTTGCACTTTTTTGCAAGCTTGGACATTAACGGATGATTGATTGGGGAAGGATACGTAGCCAATACATGAGATGACATTTTTTGTACGGCGGCTAAAGCGAATGGACTGCAACCAAGATGGTTTTCATTGCTGGCCAGTTTAATGATGTCACGAATTCCTTTTTCACGCGCTAATTCTTCTATTGATTTGCCCGGCTTATAGGGAACTAATGAGCGTATTCCTGGATGAGGGTGTTCTTGAAAATTAACTGCCATAAGTCGTTCCTTATCTTAAGCCTGTAACCGTTTTTTACCGGAACACTTTACACTGATTTGGCAAATTGATTCAAGCACCTATTGATTGAGCAAGGAAATTTCCGGGGTTATGGATGCCACTGGCATCAGGTTACATAAGGCGTCACATCCTTCTTTGGGCATGTAAATCATCAAAAGCACGATTGTGGATCAAATCTTCATGACGTAACGGTTGACGATCAAGAGGGCACTGATGATGTTCGTTAATCACCGGAATGCCGGTGATTTATCTCAAGACAAGGCGGGTTAATACGTGACCTACGGTCATACCTTTAATGAAATGTTTTGATATGAGCTATTGATTATCGTGGCGGCTCCTTATTGCATTTCTATCGTAACAGCGATAACCTGCATGCGGCAACCAACCACAGGAAATGGAATATGAAGCAGCAAAAGGGATTTTCCCTTACTGAGGTGCTGGCATCTTTATTGCTGGTAACCACGTTAACCTTATCTTTGCTCCAGCACCAATGGCAAAGCAAACAATTATTAAATAAACTCGTTTTACGGACACACGGTACGCAGTATCTTGATCAAGCCGAGGAGCATTTAGTCGCGCACGCAGCGAAATCTGCATTAACTCCAGACCCCTATCATTTAGATATCCAACACAAAAATCAGGAACGCTGGCTTAGCCTGACATGGTTCAAACTATTAGGCTCTATAACTCGTAAATACAGTCCCATAGGTCATCTGACATGAAAAGACAAATGGGTCTGAGTTTATCGGAAGTATTGATTAGTCTTTTTCTGGCAAGTGTGATTATGACGTTATTAATTCAGATTTATTCTGGAAGCAAACGCCAATATATGGAAGCAGAAAAAATTTTAACAACCGGTTTTGATGTGCAATGGTTAGGTGATTTATTAACGGACAGCATTAGTCGAGCAGGATTTACTCCGTGTATGGTCCTTGATCAATTACAAACAGTTGACCAGCGAAACATCCATAACAATGTGCGTGCTCTGTATGTTGAAAATGAACCGCTACAATTGATTCAAATAAAGCTGATGAATGAGCATTTTGTAAAGCCTATTAAAATACAAAGCCCAACACAGATTGTGGTGCCCTACCCAATGCCATTGAATGAAAAGCGCCAGATATTAATTGCGGATTGCGTTCATGCAGAAATTCATGGCCAGTTTCATGTGGTGCATCGAATGAATTAATCATTAATCACTTTAAATAAACCCTTATTTTTTTCTTATGATGATTCAATGTATCTTGGTGAGTTGATTGAAGAGCGTTGGTTTATCAAAAAAATGCTAAAGGCAAAGAAACGCTGCATTATCAATCGGCTCAAACTGAAGAGGTCACTCCCTTAATCCATTCCTTGCATGTCACAAAACAATATGTTCGTAATAAACAGTTTTTGCAATTGACATTAGCAGTAGAGGGATAACAACCGCGTGTGCTTCACGTTTTAGTACGTGGTTCGTGATGCGTACGCAGGGTGTATTTATTTTTTTAATCACATTACTGATTATTGCTGTCATCAGTTTGCTTTTATTATCCTCCATGCAGCATATTTTGTTGTTTCATAAGGCAGCGAATCGACAGGAAATGCAGCATCAAAATTTCTATCAGTTAGAACATGTAGCCATGCAATTGGCGAGTAAACCGTTGACTGCCGTGGGGCAGAATTGTGTCGTACACGAAGATTCGGCGAATCAAGTCCTGGAGCGACTTCTTAAACATCAAGGGTGTTCTTTGGCGAATGGTTTGTTGCAATATCACTACTTCATTGAAGATTTGGGTGAATTGCCGTGTTTACGTACGATTTATCACGGAAATCAACATGCAACACATCACAAGCGTGTTTCTGTGGTGCAAATGAACGAAGAAACTGTTGCGTCATTTTTACAGATATGATTTGTTCACAGAGGAAAAAGAAGGATTGAGTGCTTTGGCGGAACGCGTCACATTCCCTTAGGTGTAGGGATGTGGCGTTATTTCCCTTCAGTATAAATAAAGCATGTGGTTCAGTTTAATTTTAGTTGAGCTACTGGAAATGAGAGCGTATTGTATACTCACTATGAATAAACAGGTTTTTGCAGTGCGCTTCCAGAAAATTTCCGAATTTAAATATTGGCCACAGACGGTCGTTTTTGCTTTATTACTTATGGGTTATATCGCATACCGATATTTTGCTTATTACGATACGCGTTCGAATGATGCCTACGTTGCGGCAAATGTGGTGAATATGGCTGCTTTGGTCTCAGGTCCCGTGACACATCTTTATGTCCAGGAAAATCAGAAGGTTAAAAAAGGGGATAACCTCATTGAAATTGATCCTCTTCCTTATATTTATTCAGTACAGCAAGCGAAAGCAAAGCTTAATATTGCCAAACTGAATTATGAAAATGAACGGGCAGAGGTTGTTAAAGCACAAGAGCATTTAAAGCAGTGCCAACTTCAGTTGAGTTTAAGTCAGGACCATTATAATCGGTACTCACAATTACAATTAAAAGGTGACATGGCTAAGATCAAATTGATTAATTTGACAGAAAAAATGAAAGTGCAACAAGCGGCAATTGCTGAAGCAGAGGAACAATTAAAAATCGCGCAAACCAATTTTGATGATAATGAAGTTTTAGCTGCTCAAGCTGAGTTGGATAAGGAGAGTTATCTGATGAATCACACTACCATTGTTGCTCCCGAAGACGGATACATCACTAATTTTAATTTACGGGTGGGACAATATATTAACATTGGACAAGGATTATTTGCCCTTGTTGAAACAAAACAATGGTGGGTCCTTACTCGTTATCGAGAGACAGCAATTCGTCTGGTTAAACCTGGGGACAAGGCCAAAATTATGATCGATATGTATCCTGGCAAAGTATTTCATGGCCATGTGGACAGCATCGGTTGGGGAATTAATCGGGTACAAAGCGGTGAGGTTGCTCCTTCGACTTTAGTTTATCTTGAGGCTACAGAAGACTGGATTCGCATTGCACAACGCTTTCCCGTGCGGATTTACATTGATGATTTAACCGATGAATATCCAATGCGTATTGGTGCAAGTGCTACAACAATTACTTACAGGTGAAAGGTGTTTTTCTGGCCAAAATCCGTTGAAAATAGAGCCGCTTTAAGAACAGCGTGCGCCGCATTAGCAGCGGTATTAATTTCATTTAAATTTCATTTGGAAAAACCATTTTGGTCAGGAATGAGCGTTGTCATTATTTCCAGTCTTTATACAGGAAATATTATTGATAAAGCCATGTTGCGTATTATTGGTACCATTGCAGGTGCTTTTTTAGGTTTTTTTGCCGCAGGTTTAGTTGCTAACAGTTTTTTGCTTTATATTCTTTCTTGCTTTTTAATCATCAGTGTGGGGTCGTATTACTACAGCTTTAGTGTGAATGGTTATGCCTATTTGCTGGGGTCGTTGTGTGCTTTTATTATTATTTCTCAAATTGCAACTGATCCACAGAATGCATTTTTTGTAGCCATTTGGCGACCGGTTGAAATTGGTATTGGCGTTTTAGCCGCAGCAGTGAGCGCTTATTTTATTTTCCCGAACCATTTAAAGGATAATATTGCCACTCAACTGGATGATCTTTTTAACGAGTTTTCTGCTGAGTTGAAGCAATTACTGGATATGTTAGAGAGGCAGTCTGATTTTGATGTGTTGGCGAGCACTAATTTAAAAATAAAAAAGAAAATCAGGAAGGCGGTTGAATTGATTGGGGCAATGAATCATGAACTCGGTGTTTCCAAAGCACGAACGGATGAAGTGCGTGCTTTATTGGATATTTTCTATGATTTATCGCGGCAGTTGCAGTATCTTATCTTTATTTCACCGCAACATAGCGATTTAACTGCCATGCAATCGATCTCATTAACCTCAATGAGTAACGCGCTTCAAGAGGATTTAACCCAATTTCAAAACGCTTTTTCTAATCAGCTCTCCACTCCTCTCGTCTTAAAAACAGGCGCAGCGCTCGCAGCATTGGAAATGCAATTGCAGCAAAAGCCACAAAGTGATCCTGCTACTTATTCTGTTCCAACCCCCAACATTAAAAGTAATTTTATCTATGCTTTTCTTCATTTTCTGCATCAAATCAATAGAAACTTTCTGTTGATGAATTCTTTAGTAACCCGAGTTCCTGTGCAAATGTCGGCTACGGTTCAAGTGATTAAAACCCATGAGCGGTTACGAACAGATCCGGATTTGATTAAACGCTGTATCAAAGCGGGATTGTCGGCTACCCTTGCTATGGGTTTTTGGATGGTAAGTAATTGGCCTGGTGGATTAAATGGAATTATTAGCAGCCTTGTTTTATCCCTGCGTAAAAATCTTTTTGAAATGAAAAACGCAAGCATTCATCGTTTACTGGGTTGCATGTTAGGTGGAGGCATTGCTTTATTCTCTTTATTTGCATTAGCGATGACTCTTTATGATTTTATTTTGATTTTTTTCTTTTCAGTTTGGGGATTCACCTATTTTATGCTCAAGTCGCCTAAATATTCATATATTGGGCTGCAAGCGAATATCGCTTTAATTATTTCTTTGGCTCAGGAAGGGGGGCCTCCAGTTTATTTGGGACCTCCCTTACAGCGTTTAGCTGGCGTTGTTATAGGGATTGTAGCCAGCTTTATCGTAGCCAATTTAGTCTGGCGATCGGATGTATGGACCATGCTCGATCGTTATCTTTATAAATTGTATGCCTATATAACGCAAAACTTAAAACAAGTGATCTTGGTCTCAGGAAATCAAAAGAAACTACATGATTTAGCTAATTTATTTTGGACCTCTCGAGGGTTGCTGGAATCACTGGCTGATGAACATTTACCTCCTAAAAGACAAACTCAATTAAATGAGCAGACCCTGCGTTTTGAATCTTTAGTGATGATCCAGTCCACAATGAGTCATATTTTGCTTGCTATCGATAGAGAAAAGGTCACAAAAACAGCAGATACATTGGGTTTTAATTTATCCTTCCTGGAACAAGAGGTTTATTCTTCTTTTGAGCAACGTGATGTCGCAACAGGGTTGAAGTTGAGTCATCAAATACAGGAATTTTTATTAAAAATGAATGCAAATGAAGTTTTTTCTCATTTATCTGGGGAAGATATGCGAGGGTTTTTAGCTTATTTGAATGCTTTAAATCAGTTGGTTTTACAAATTAACTAATGTTTTTTCTCGAGGACTTGTCCTTTTAATTTTCTTCTTGTGATTGATAAAAAAATTAATTAAAGTCATCATCTGGTAATCCCCCCGCAAAATAACTGATGTTAAAAGTAGAATTTTCTCGTAACCTATAACGAAGGAGATTCTTCATGAAAAGATCAAAATTTACAGACAGCCAAATCCTATCGATTTTAAAACAGGCCGAAGGAGGTACCCCTGTTTCAGAACTTTGCCGCGAACATGTCATTAGTGCAGCAACATTTTATAAATGG
>JBOFJV010000224.1:0-2287 GCA_051657005.1 Legionella sp.
TACGATGATGTTGTCATAATTACTCTCCTGTGAAACCGTCAAGTCCACAGCTGTATTTTGACATAATCGTCACTAAATCTGAAGGCTAAGCCTTGAGAGTCTCACTAGTCAAACTAGTGGTTTACCTGTCTTAAAATTATCAACTTGTTCTAGATTTCAGTACCCATGATTTATAACGAGCCACACAACAAGTTGTTTATAGGAGTATTAAAAATGAGAGATAAATTAAATACTGCTGAAAATAAAGATGTTAATCACAATGACAAAAACACTTCACTGCATCAAACAACAAGCACCGATACCATTGAAAGTCTTCAAGAGTCCGATATGCCCTCAAGACCAAGACGTCATTTAGATAGCCAGAGAAGCACAAAAACATTAAGAGAAAGCTTTAACGTATCTCACTCCCAATCGTCAGGCGGAGTCACTGGCAGCAAGCGTGTTGCGGATAAAAATGACAGTACAATATACTACCAACTAAAACCGTCGATACAAAATCATTCTCTTTTTAAACGCATCAAAGCACACGGCACTGATCGGGAGAATTTCGGAGAATTTATCTCCTCTTGTATTGGCCGCAATATAGTCCGAAATATTAAAACAGATGGGGTAATTCCTCAAATAGAGCTTATCTATGATGAAGAAAAGAAGCGAGTTATGAGCATCTGAAAGGTAACGTAAAAGAGATTCCTGCAAGAACATTGGATGAATACGCCAAACAAGAAGGAAACATTCCATCGTTTAAAAGCGCACATGCATGTTTTACCACCGGTAATGACTCAATACCTGAGGCTATTGGTTTAAATAGCCAATATATGGCATCTTTAAAATACAGTTTAATGGACGCCATAGTGCTCTCTTCTGTTTTGGGTGATCATGATGTGAATCCTGGCAACATGTTGGTTGTAACAAATAATGAGTTCGACGATGACAGTGAAGAAATCAAACAAAGGTCGTGTGTATCAAGAATTGATTTAGGACATGCATTTAACGACTTATTGAGTACTTACGCTCTACTCGGTGGAACAGTTCTTAATCCCAACCATCCAGTTATTGATTTTATAAATCGAGAAAAAATTGCAGGAATTAACGCCCCCTCAAAATTATGGAGAGATTATCCTGGGATCTGTTCTTTGGAGGAAATGCCAAAACTTGCTCAAAGCCTGGCTAAAATTGGTAGCATCAATGAGGCAGTAATCTATGCTGGTGTTGAACAGGCCAGACAAGCATTTTTAGACCTAATCAAGGACATGCAGGCGAATAAAGATTTTGCTGGAGTTGAGCATGTACATAAGTCTTTAGTTTAAATTTATAATAATATATCTTCTGATGCAATCAAACCTGCTTCTGAAGTAACACAAATACGAGCCCAAGTTGATCTCGTGTTCGATGCATGCGCAAAATTTGTAATTAAAAACTGCAAAGACGCCCAATATACCGCTCAATTAATGACCGTTCAGCACACTGTCTTTGACTTATTAAAAAGTGGATATTCTATGAATGAAGTCCATTATCGTGTCATGGACTCAGAGCACTTTAGATCCTTAGGCATAGATCAAAATGCTAAAATTACCTGGTTAAAAGAAGCACCAAACACCCCAGCATTCCAAGGAACTCTTGAGCGATACATTACACGCACTCAAATTAAACTCTTACCCTAATCCCCACATGGTCTTAGAGCATCAACAATACTTGCAATTATGGATAAGTTTAAAGCACATGCGAGTCGAAATGAGAAAGGCGTTAGAGGCGCAGAGCGCGTGGAGTCAGGCCTATATCATGCTGTTGGTGCATTGGTTAACAACAACCTGACTCAGGCAATCTCTTTGGTTTCAACTTTAAAAGACGATCTGACCAACAATTTCGGTGAAAACAACTTCATCTGGAAATCGAACGCCATCAAAGCAGTTGATGAGATAAAACTCGAGCTAAAAAGAGCTGAAGCCTTAGTCTATAAGAGCTCCATTAGAACTGCTTTGGAACAGCATGCCACGGAGTTCCAAAACACACTATAACGCTCAACGTCGATGAATATAAACGTGTGGTGAAATTAAATATCACTTTTTTCAAAAGTACAGTTCCATTTTCTTATTAGGAGGTTTTAATGTTTGATAAAAAAATACCGAGATATTCATATAAAGATCAAAGCTAGCTGGTAGAGTTAACCAGTCACCTGGCCACCCCCCCATTTAGAACCCATCGTGCCCTACTAAGGCAATGGGCTCAAGACAATTTCATTACATACTCATACCTTATCAATCAGAACAATCGGTGTATTATTTTTGCA
>JBOFJV010000225.1:0-6228 GCA_051657005.1 Legionella sp.
CAAAAATAATGCACCGATTGTTCTGATTGATAAGGTATGAGTATGTAATGAAATTGTCTTGAGCCCATTGCCTTAGTAGGGCACGATGGGTTCTAAATTGGGGGTTGGCCAGGTGACTGGTTAACTCTACCAGCTAAAATGTTTTTGCGGATCCAGTTTGGTTAATTGTGAGACCACTTCAACCATGAATGGTTTAATGCAACTCACTACATAGGAATGCTCGACGATGAGATAATTTAATACTTCAGTAAAAATCGTATCCAGTGTTTTTTCTCGTCTGTCTTTTTGATGGGTTGAATGGAGATAAGAAGAAAGATCAATAACCTCATTGAGTAATGAGGGGTTGTTTGTATACCAATTGGTTGCTCTTACTAACGTTTCTCGCCACAAAGGACCATAGCCAACGCTATCAAAGGCAGCTTCGATTTCTGCGAGTGCGAAGCATCGTCCAGTTGACGTAAGCATCTTGATGAGATCTTCAATATAGGTGTTTAATTCTGCTAATGCTTTTTGTCGTGCCGACTCAACGGAATGCTCTTGTTCAATTTGTTTCGCTAATTGACTTTCTTTGAGTTTTTAATACGCAATGAGCTTAGCTTTTAATATTGATTGTGTCATGCCAATCTCAGCAGATCTTATTTAAGATAAATATAGTTTATAATTAAATCAATCTGATTGGTATATCGAACGCTATTATTTCGATTTTTACTTGTTGTTTTATTTTTGCTAATTTAGGGTAGTGTAAACAGCCTTTGAGAAAAAACGGTTTTATCCTCTGAATCAGTTTGCTGCTTGTTCTTATCTGTGTGATAATTTTACCAGTGCTCTAATTATCTGGAAAACATTATGGAAGAAAACAAACAAAAAGCATTATCAGCTGCCCTCTCGCAAATTGAGCGTCAATTTGGTAAAGGATCAGTGATGCGCATGGGAGATAGCACTGTATCGCGAGATATAGAAGCCATTTCCACAGGTTCTTTAGGATTGGATATTGCATTAGGTATTGGCGGTTTACCTAAAGGGCGTATCGTTGAAATTTATGGTCCAGAATCTTCGGGTAAAACCACATTAACATTACAAGTTATCTCTGAATGCCAAAAAGCAGGTGGTACGGCTGCATTTATCGATGCAGAGCATGCTTTAGACCCAAGTTATGCACAAAAATTGGGCGTTGATGTCGACGAGCTGTTGGTTTCTCAACCTGACACCGGGGAGCAGGCTTTAGAAATAACAGATATGTTGGTGCGTTCTGCTGCAGTTGATGTAATTATTGTTGACTCTGTTGCTGCTTTAACACCAAAAGCCGAAATTGAAGGTGAAATGGGTGATTCGCATGTTGGTTTGCAAGCGCGACTGATGTCACAAGCGCTACGTAAATTGACGGCCAATATTAAACGCTCTAATACCTTGGTTATTTTCATTAACCAAATTCGAATGAAAATTGGTGTTATGTTTGGTAGTCCAGAAACCACTACAGGCGGTAATGCATTAAAATTCTATGCTTCAGTTCGCCTGGACATTCGCCGTATTGGTTCCATTAAGAAAGGCGAAGAGATATTAGGTAGCGAAACTCGAGTGAAAGTAGTCAAAAATAAAGTGGCTCCACCATTCAAAATGACTGAGTTTGATATTTTATATAATGAGGGGATCTCTCGGGAAAGTGAAATTATCAATTTGGCTGTGCAACTTAATCTGATTGAAAAATCAGGAGCTTGGTATAGCTACAAGGGTGAGAAAATTGGTCAAGGTAAAGATAATGTTCGCTTGTATTTGAAAGACAATCCACAAGTTGCATCCGTTCTTGAACAACAAATTCGTACGGAAATGTTAGAGAAAAAACTGCCAATGCATGCATCAGCAACTGAAGAAGAGTTTGAGTCTCTTGATGACTAAAGCATTTGATAGTGCGATGCGCCTGTTATCCCGGCGCGAGCACAGTGCAGTGTAACTTAGTAACAAATTGAAACAGAAAGGATATAGCCTAGCGGAAGTGCAAGAGACATTGGCTACTTGTCAGAGTTTGGATGTACAAAGTGATTGGCGTTATGTGGTGCTCTATAGTCGCTCACGTATTCGTCAAGGCTATGGACCATTGAAAATTAGTCAGGAATTGAGCAACAAAGGTGTGGATAAGTAGTTAATCCATCGAATGTTGCAACAAGACCGCGAAAATTGGCTGACTTATGCCTTGGATGTTTGGCAGAAAAAAGTAAAAGACAACGTGATATGTCTTTTGAGGAACTGCAAAAGCAACAACGTTTTTTACTGTATCGTGGGTTTAGTATGGATACGATTACTCAAGTAAAAAAAGAATTAACAAATGATAATGGCTCAGATTCTCCATATTAACGTGTAATCTGCTCTATGCAATAAAATGCTACTGCTTCGCAATGGCACCAATTTAAGAGAAATGACAATGTATCGTAGCCTGGTGCAGCGTAGCGGCGCCCGGGATTTCTGAGTCAAATCAATAAACCCGGGTTCAGCTACGCTGCACCAGGCTACGATGATCTCCTTAAACTGGCGCCATTATCTGAGCAGTGACAATAAAACTAACTCAAATTGGTGTTGATTAGAAAATGAAAAGTTCTGAAATTAGAAAAGCCTTCTTCGATTATTTCATGCAACGTGGGCATCAATTAGTTGAGTCCAGCTCTTTAATTCCTGTAAATGATCCCACTTTATTGTTTACTAATGCTGGTATGGTGCAATTTAAGGATTTATTTTTAGGACTTGAGACACGTTCTTATAATCGCGCTGTAACAGCACAGCGTTGTGTGCGAGCTGGTGGCAAACACAATGATTTGGAAAATGTCGGTTACACGGCCAGACATCACACCTTTTTTGAAATGTTAGGTAATTTTAGTTTCGGTGATTATTTCAAGCGCGAGGCAATTAAGTTTGCTTGGGAGTTTTTAACCCAGGTGCTTCATTTACCAGAGGATCGTTTATGGGTCACTGTTTATAAAGACGATAAAGAGGCCGAAGATATTTGGTTGAAAGAAATGAATGTTTCTCCAGTGCGTTTTTCTCGCTGTGGTGAAAAAGATAATTTTTGGTCTATGGGAGATACTGGTCCTTGTGGTCCTTGTACTGAAATCTTTTATGATCATGGTCCCCATGTTGCAGGTGGTCCTCCTGGCAGTCCAGATGAGGATGGTGATCGGTATATCGAAATTTGGAATTTGGTATTCATGCAATTTAATCGGGATAAAGAAGGACAATTGCATCCTTTACCCAAACCCTCGGTGGATACCGGTATGGGATTAGAGCGTCTTGCTGCAGTGGTGCAGGGCGTGCATAGTAACTATGAAATTGATCTGTTCCAATACTTGATAAAAGCAATCGCCAAGCTTGGGGATATTACGGATCTAAATCATACTTCATTAAAAGTGATTGCAGACCATATTCGCTCGTGCTCCTTTCTTATTGCAGATGGAGTTATCCCTGGAAACGAGGGGCGGGGTTATGTGTTACGCAGAATTATTCGAAGAGCGATCAGACATGGCAATAAATTAGGTTTGCAAACGCCATTTTTTGCTAAATTGGTGCAACCTTTAATTGCGGTGATGGGGGATGCTTATCCTGAGCTAATACAATTTAAAGATCACATAGAAAAGATTTTGACTCAGGAAGAAAATCAATTTTCACGTACCTTAGAGCAGGGCTTACGTTTATTGCAAGAGCAAATGCATTCATTAGGAGGTAATGAAATCTCAGGAGAAATTGCATTTAAATTATATGATACTTATGGATTTCCAGTCGATTTAACTGCTGATATTGCGCGAGAGCAAGGCTTACACATTGATATGGATGGCTTTAATCAATTGATGCAACAGCAAAAAGCGCAATCACAAGCTGCAAGTCAATTCACTGTTGATTACAGTACCAACGTGCAACTGGATTACCAATCGGATTTTCATGGTTATGAAAAAGAAGAAATGGAAGGTGAAATTGTTGCCTTCTTGCAAGAAGGTGCTGAGGTAAAAACTTTAAGTCAAGGTGCAACAGGAGCTGTGGTACTTGATCATACCCCTTTTTATGCAGAAAGTGGTGGTCAGGTAGGTGATAGGGGCTTCTTGATTGGTTCAGGGTTTCGTTTTCGTGTTGATGATACGCAAAAGAAAGGCCAGGCAATTGTGCATTATGGAGAAATGATTGAAGGAACAGCAGATTTAAATCAAGTGGCTCATGCCCAAATAGACAATGAACGACGTGATGCGATTCGGTTAAATCATACCGCGACTCATTTATTGCACGCCGCTTTAAAAACTGTAGTCGGACAACAAGTACAACAAAAAGGCTCATTAGTTGATGCTGAGCGAGCACGTTTTGACTTCTCTCATTTCGAAGCCTTGACGGCAGAGCAAATTCGCAAAATAGAGCAATTGGTTAATGCACAAATTAGCGAAAATAATGAAGTAGTTACCCAGCTCATGGACATTGAATCCGCTAAGAAAAGTGGAGCAGTTGCTCTTTTCGGAGAAAAATATACTGATGAAGTGCGGGTATTATCTATGGGCGCATTTTCTAAAGAGTTATGCGGTGGAACGCATGCTCGCCGCACCGGCGATATTGGCTTATTTAAAATCATTGCTGAATATGGAATTGCCAGTGGTGTAAGACGTATCGAAATGGTAACCGGAAGCTATGCTTTAGCTTGTATTAATGAGCAGCAGGATTTATTAAACAAACTGGGTTCTTTATTAAAATCCACAACCAATATCTTACCTGAGAAAGTTGGACAACTTATTGCTGAGAACAAAGGATTAGAAAAAGAAATTACTAAATTACAAAGTGAAAAAGCACAAAAATCAGGTGCGGATCTGGTGAATGAAGTAGAAAAAATTAATGGGATTAATTTTTTGGTGAAGCAAATGGAAGGCGTAGATGGTCAGACCATGCGAACTACTTTGGATCAATTGAAATCACGACTTGATTCAGCTGTCATTGTTTTATTTACAGTGGATCAAACAAAGATGAATGTGATCGCGGGTGTCAGTAAAAATATTTTAGGTAAAGCCCCAACAGCAGCAACTGTAGTCAAACATCTTTGCGGTAAAGGTGGAGGACGTGATGACATGGCTCAAGGAGGAGGAGTTGTTCCTGATAATTTAGAGCAGAAAATCGAAGAACTTAGAGCAATGGTGCGTGATTCATAGTGGATACAATGCTTGAGAGATGAGCATGTAGAACCCAAGCTATTAGTAATTACAGATACGGAGATAACATGAGTTTCTTACATGATTTTAAAAAATTTGCTATAAAAGGCAATTTTATTGACTTGGCTGTTGCGGTTGTACTTGGCGCTGCATTTGGCAAGATTACGAGTACTTTTGTCAGTGGCATTATAATGCCTCTAATTGGTCTATTGCTTGGTGGTATCAACATTGCAACCAAGTCGTTCACTATTGGCGATGCAGTTGTAAAATGGGGTGAGTTTTTACAAGCTATTATAGATTTTACGATCATTGCCTTTTCAATTTTTATAGCGATTAAAGCCATTTCTTTATTAAGAAGAAAAGAGGAAAAGGAAGAGTCGCCGCTGACTCGAGAAGAAACCTTGCTTACCGAAATTCGAGATTTGTTGCGGGAAAAAACCAGTACACAAAATCAGTGAATTAGTAAAATTTAGCGTAGCCTGGGTGCAGCAAAGCGGAATCATGGGGGGGTATTGCTGGACTCAGGTCCCCAGGTTCCTCCTTGCTGTACCCAGGCTACGAGAGCTATTTTCCTTCATTTAATGTATATGGTTAGCAAAACGCTAACTCCCTGTAAATGTGCTAGAATTTCATACACACCAACCTATAATGACAGCCATGAGTGGGTTACTGAATTTGCTTGCAGTGATTATTGTTTTTGGAGTGGTTTTATGGTTAATCAATACCTTTATCCCCATGCCACCAGCCATTAAAAGTTTGTTGAATGTACTGGTTCTGATCATTTTAGTGATTTATATTTTACAATTCTTTGGGTAACTACTCACCCCTATACGCCACTGCGTGACGTACAGGGGTGAAAGAAACTGTACTCTAACGTTGATTGTTCAATGCCATATCTACAGCAACCAAAGGATTTATTCCCTTATTTTGCATAGTTTGTAAATAACTGGAAATGCGACAATAAGCCTGGGCATATTTTCTGTTCTGAAGCAACCCGATATCTTCTGTTTAACCTTTCCCATGCGCAAATCGCGTTCTGCACGATTGTTAGTAAAAGGAACATGTT
>JBOFJV010000226.1:0-4620 GCA_051657005.1 Legionella sp.
TAAATCAAATGGAATCACAGAAGGGTGTCATCGTAAAATGAAACTAATTCAGCGAAGAGCTTATGGTTTTAGAAAATTTGAAAATTACAGAGTGCGTGTTAAGGTGCTCTGTGGGTGATTAGAGCTGCCCCCTTAAATGGGAAAGAGCCTGAATTTCGGCACGATCCAGACTAGGCGTTGCTCCCCGGACAAGACTCGAACTTGTGACCTAATGATTAACAGTCATCCGCTCTACCGACTGAGCTACCGGGGAATGAGGCTGAATTTTAAAACGATTCTGGTTGAGGGTCAAGTATTTAATAATAATTTTTTAGTCTGCTTATTTTTTATCTATCTTTTTTGGTGATCGGTTGTTTGGCCGATCACCAAAAGAGGGTTTAACTGCAGAAACGTTGTAGGCGGTCCATGGCGTCTTGTAAGGTTTCCATGCTGGTTGCAAAGGATAAGCGAATGCAGCCTTCGTTGCCGAATGCTGAGCCTGTGACCAGGGCTACTCCTTCTTCAGTTAAGAGCTTTTCAGAAAACTCCAGGTCATTTGCGTAACCCTTCTTTTCAATGACTTCCTGGACGCTTGGGAAAATATAAAACGTTCCGTCGGCTGGGATAACTTCAATTCCCGGAATTTCTTGCAATCTTGCGACGACGTAATCGTGTCTTTTGTGGAAGGCTTTTACCATGTCCATCACGCTTTCATTACCTCCGGTCAGGGCAGCTACTGCGGCTCTTTGCGCAATGGAGCAGGGGTTGGAGGTGGATTGTGATTGGATGGTTTTCATGGCATTCATCAGTGGCGCGGTGCCTGCGGCATAACCAATACGCCAGCCGGTCATCGAATAGGCTTTGGAAACGCCATTGAGTACAACGGTGCGCTCGTAGAGCTCTGGGCATGCGTTAAGAATATTCGCGAAGGGTTGACTCCACAAAATGTGTTCGTACATGTCGTCGGTTGCGATAATAATCTGTTGGTGTTTCTTAAGTACTTCGGCCAACGATTTTAACTCATCTAATGTGTAGGCCACTCCTGAGGGGTTTGATGGGCTGTTTAAAAAGATGAGGCGAGTTTTTCCAGTAATGGCTGCTTCTAATTGGCGTGCATTGATTTTATAACGTTGTGCGGGTGTTGTTGCAATGATCACGGGGACGGCATCAGCTAAAAGCACCATGTCTGGATAGGAAACCCAGTAAGGTGCCGTGATAATGACTTCATCACCAGGATTTAACAGGGCTTGGCATAAGTTGTAACAGCTTTGTTTGCCACCGACGGAAACCAAAATTTGATTGGCTTGATAATCGAGGCCATTGTCTTTTTTAAATTTATTTTTAATGGCTTCTTTTAATTCAGGGATGCCGTCAACTGCAGTATACTTGGTATGGCCTTGTTGAATGGCAATAATAGCGGCTTCCTTGATGTAATTCGGTGTGTCAAAATCTGGTTCACCTACGCCCAAATTGATGACGTCATGACCTTGCGTACGCATTTGGGTAGCTTTTGCCGCTACGGCCAAAGTAGGTGAAGGCTTAACTTTTTGCACGCGTTTTGCCAATGCGATATCCATTTGTTGCTCCTGTGAGATATACTAGTAAACATGAAAGATTTATTTAACCTTTATGCCGATTATCAGCCTGCTGGCGACCAGCCAAAAGCTATTGCCTCATTAATCGATGGCTTAAAATCAGGTTTGGCCAAGCAAACCCTGTTGGGGGTTACCGGCTCAGGTAAAACGTTCACTATAGCACATGTCATTCAAGCCATGCGCCGGCCTGCGTTGATCATGGCTCCTAATAAAACGCTTGCCGCGCAGCTTTATGGCGAGTTTAAAGCCTATTTCCCTGATAATGCGGTGGAATACTTTGTTTCCTACTATGATTATTATCAGCCTGAGGCTTACGTTCCTGCTTCGGATACCTTTATCGAAAAGGACTCGTCCATCAATGAGCACATAGAGCAGATGCGTTTATCGGCAACCAAAGCATTAATTGAGCGTAAAGATGCAATTATTGTCGCAACGGTTTCAGCAATTTATGGCTTGGGTGATCCTGATTCCTACTTGCGTATGGTATTACATCTTTCCCGTGGAGAACAATCCGACCAGCGTAAAATTTTAAGACGACTTGCGGAAATGCAATACACGCGCACCAATTTCACTTTAGAGAGAGGACAATTTCGTGTTCATGGGGACATTATCGATATTTTTCCTGCAGATTCGGAAAAAGATTCCATCCGGATTGAATTATTTGATGATGAAGTAGAAAACATCTCTGTGTTTGATCCGCTAACTGGTGAAATTTTACAGCGCTTGCCGCGCGTGACGATTTTCCCTAAAACCAATTATGTGACGCCACGCGAACGCATTTTACAAACAGTGGATTGGGTAAAAGAAGAGTTGCAAGAACGATTGGCTGAATTTAATGCACAAAATAAATTGGTTGAAGCACAGCGATTGGAACAGCGCACCTGTTTTGATGTGGAGATGATGTTGGAGCTGGGTTATTGCTCGGGGATTGAAAATTATTCGCGTTATTTATCTGCCCGCGAGGCTGGTGAGCCGCCACCCACATTATTTGATTATTTACCTAAAGAAGCCTTATTGATTATTGATGAGTCGCATGTAACGGTACCGCAAATTGGTGGTATGTATCGCGGCGACCGCTCACGTAAAGAAACATTAGTGCAATACGGTTTTAGATTGCCTTCTGCGTTGGATAATCGACCGTTACGTTTTGAAGAATTTGAAGACCGCTCGCCACAAACCATTTATATTTCCGCGACGCCAGGGGCTTACGAGCAAGAGCATGCGGATAATGTTGCTGAGCAAGTGGTACGTCCCACAGGTTTGGTCGATCCGGAGGTGGAGATTCGTCCAGTTCGCACTCAAGTGGATGATTTGATGTCGGAAATTCGCCTGGTAATAAACCACGAAGGACGAGTTGTAGTAACGACGTTAACCAAACGGATGGCCGAAGATTTGACTGATTATCTGAATGAACATGGCATTAAAGTACGCTATTTGCATTCGGATATAGATACGGTTGAGCGGGTGGAAATTATTCGTGATTTACGCTTGGGTGTTTTTGATGTTTTGGTTGGGATCAATTTATTACGTGAAGGCTTAGACATGCCAGAAGTCGCTTTGGTCGCTGTACTTGATGCGGATAAAGAAGGTTTTCTCCGTTCCGATCGTTCTTTGATTCAAACCATAGGGCGTGCGGCACGTAATGTGAAAGGACGAGCTATTCTTTATGCGGACAAAATTACAGGCTCCATGCAACGTGCTTTAGATGAGACAAATCGAAGGCGCGAAAAGCAACACGCGTTTAACGAGGCGCATGGAATCACACCTAAAGGGATTAATAAATCCATCTCCGATATTATGGAAGGGGCTTATCAAGGCAAGCGTAAAATTGCAGTTGCTGAGCAAACACCAGAATACGAGCATTGGTCGACGCAGGAATTGATCCAGCACATGAATACTTTAGAAAAACAAATGCACGTGCATGCTAAGAATATGGAGTTTGAAGCGGCTGCTAAAGTTCGCGATCAATACCTTTTATTGAAAGAGCAGCTGAAGAAGTGATGCTGCAGTGAGTATAAAAAGGTAGCCCGACAGAAGCGGATTATGAACCCTGAGGTTCAAGTGGGTGGCGGATGAATCGGTTCAGGTTTCCCACTCGAGGTGGGCATGCACAACACCGATTTCAGGATGCTTCCCATGCTGTTAGCATTGGTTCTAAAATCACTTGCTATCGGGTTAACTCGATTATAACATGGTCATCTTGATTCAAGTCAAGCCTAGTGAGCAATTACTTAAATAAAAGAAGTCAATGTTTAGCAATTGCGTCAAATTAAAAGATTCTTTGATGGTTAAATCAAAAGCAGTTTTCATCATCGCCATCGATGTATTTGAGAATCGCCTCAAATTTTTTGCCATTTAAAGAGCCTCTCGATTCATGTCCATCTTGATGTGTATTTTGATTAAAAAATCGATAATCAATCTGACTTGTATTGGTGTCGATGGGACGCAACGCATTGGGGTTTGCAGGGAATAAATGATGGTTTGTATCATCTTGATGTGGTAATGACGTGTGTGGAAGGCTCGATGGCGGTTGATGATTTAGTTCATCGCCATGAGAGGGGTATCGAGTTTAGGTTTTTTTACGGTATGATGCTCTATTGCCTCCTTCCTCTGCAGTAATGGAGCGTCTGAAGTGCTTAAGGACAGTTGACGATCGGGTTCATCACCGTGAGTGTCATCGGACTTGGGTCTTTTTAGGGTATGACGTGCCATTTCTTCTTTGGTCACTATTTTCACGTAGATGCGATTTTGCTTATTTATAGTCTCTTTTGTGAGTAACATAGGGATATACCATGGTTTTTTGTTGTATTGTAGATCTTTTAGGTCTTTTTGTCACTTTTAAGTTCATTGATTGGCCATTTTTGGCGGTAATTTTAAGACAGGTAAACCACTAGTTTGACTAGTGATACTCTCAAGGCTTAGCCTTCAGATTTAGTGACGATGATGTCAAAATACAGCTGTGGACTTGACGTTTTCACAGGAGAGTAATTATGACCACATCATCGTATGATGAGTTTAAGTCACTCGAAATATGACTGTAAATACC
>JBOFJV010000227.1:0-5193 GCA_051657005.1 Legionella sp.
GCGCTTTCCCGGTAGCACTTTCAGATACTAGCGGTCGTGCACTTTCGTGGCGCACTTTGATTTTTTTCTAAATATAGTTCGTTCACCCCTGTACGACACGCAGTGGCGTATAGGGGTGAGTAGTTACTAAAATCAATACATTGAATCAAAATAAGATCTTTATTGGCAAAACAAAAACATAAAACAGGATTGTAGCCTGGGTGCAGCGCAGCAAAACCAGGGGTTAAAACTCTTTACTTTTACTCAAAACACGAGTTCCGCTGCACTGCAACCAGTCTACTCGCGCTACCATACTATGAATTATTTAAATCCTTGCTGCGTACCCAAAATCAACGGCAACTCATCGGCCATTGCGGTCCCCAGATTTTTAGTCACGCGATCAAATAGATTTTGTTTATGGGTGTAATCAATAACCTCAGGAACTTTAATGATGTCTCGAGCTAATTGACCACTACTTGCATATCCGTCAATTAACCCTATCGTTAAAGCTTGTTCACCAGTCCAAAAAAGACCAGAAAAGGTTTCATCATCAATATGCAAACGACTCCCACGCCCTTCTTTAACCCGATTAATAAATTGCTGATGAACGATATCAAGCATTGTCTGCAACTTTTGTTTTTCTAAATCAGTTTCTGGTGTAAAAGGATCTAAAAATCCTTTATTGACGCCCGATGTTTGCAACCTGCGCGTAACCCCGATCTTATTGATCAAATCGACGAAACCAAAACCATTGTACAAAACACCTATAGAACCAACCATACTGGCAGGACTTGCATAAATTGTATCGGTTGCAGCTGCCACATAGTATGCCGCGGAAGCACAAGCATCCACACACACTGAGTAAATTTTTATATCGGGATATTGTTTCTTATAATGCTGAATCGTATTGTACATATATTCAGCCTGTACAGGACTTCCACCGGGACTATTAATACGCACAATTAAGGCTTTTAATCCTGAGTTTTTGTATGCTGAATCAATGCCTTTGACAAAATCATCTGCATTGGCCGGTTTGCCGTCCGCCATTTCACCACTAATATCAACCACACCAACATGAGGTTTAGTGTTTGTGCCCATTTCTTCACTGTTACTTAGAGTCAGCTGATAGACTATATACCCGAGAATGAGTAAATAAATCACCCGCATCAACCATTTCCATCTGTTTCTTCGCTTTTCTTCTTTCATATAATTAAGAATGACTTGATTTAGCAAAGTTTGTGAATCCTGATTAGAATTAGGAGGAAGATCATTTGTCATAGCGAATCACTTGAAATTATTAAATTAAACCTCATTTTACGGTAGAACAGTTAAAATTAACACCCATATAATAAGGTTATAAATCATGAGAATGGATAAACTGACATCAAAATTTCAAATAGCCTTAGCGGACGCACAATCGCTCGCGTTAGGAAGAGATAATGGCTTTATCGAGCCCGAACATTTAATGAAAGCGCTGCTGGATCAACAAGGAGGAAGTTGCCGACCATTGCTTAATAAGGCCGGTGTAAATATTCCTCTATTGAGGACTCTTTTGGATCAGGCGTTAGATAAACTTCCCAAAGTATCAGGAACCGGCGGTGATATTCATATTTCCAATGGATTAAATCGCTTATTAAATTTAACTGACAAATTATCACAACAAAAAAAAGACAATTTTATTTCCAGTGAACTCTTCGTATTGGCTGCCATTAGTGAGGAAGGTAACCTTTCGCGCATGCTCAAACAAGCAGGCGGTGAAATAAAGGCGATAGAGAATGCAATTAATGAGCTTAGGGGCGGCGAATCAGTCAAAGATTCCAATGAAGAAGAGCAGCGCCAGTCCCTGGAAAAATATACTTTAGATTTAACAGAACGCGCCGAACAAGGGAAATTAGATCCAGTGATCGGGCGTGATGATGAAATTCGCAGAACCATCCAGGTTTTACAACGACGTACCAAGAACAATCCCGTTTTAATTGGCGAGCCTGGTGTTGGTAAAACAGCTATTGTTGAAGGTTTGGCTCAGCGCATTATTAATGGTGAAGTTCCTGAAGGATTGAAAAACAAACGCTTGCTCTCCCTGGATATGGGTGCCTTAATTGCCGGTGCAAAATTTCGTGGTGAATTTGAAGAACGACTCAAAGCCGTACTTAATGATCTGGCCAAACAAGAAGGCCAAGTCATTCTCTTCATTGATGAACTCCATACGATGGTTGGAGCAGGAAAAGCTGAAGGCGCTATGGATGCAGGAAATATGTTGAAACCTGCTTTAGCACGTGGGGAACTTCATTGCATTGGCGCAACCACACTTGATGAGTACCGCCAGTATATTGAAAAAGATGCTGCATTAGAGCGTCGTTTCCAGAAAGTGCTTGTTGATGAACCCAGTGTTGAAGACACCATCGCTATTTTACGTGGCTTAAAAGAACGCTATGAAGTACATCACGGTGTTGAAATTACTGATCCGGCAATCGTTGCGGCAGCTACTTTATCGCATCGATACATTACCGATCGACAATTGCCTGATAAAGCAATTGATCTAATCGATGAAGCCGGAAGCCTTATCCGTATGGAAATTGACTCAAAACCTGAAAGCATGGATAAGTTAGAGCGCCGTTTGATTCAATTGAAAATTGAACGTGAAGCTCTCAAAAAAGAACATGATGAAGCATCTAAGAAGCGACTCGAAGATCTACAAGACAGCATTGATGAATTAGAGCTCAATTACTCCGATTTAGAAGAAATCTGGAAAGCTGAAAAAGCAACCATGCAAGGTGCAACACAAATTAAAGAGGCTTTAGAGCATGCAAAACTGGAAATGGAAACAGCCAGACGTGCTGGTGATCTGAGTCGCATGTCCGAGTTGCAATACGGCCGCATCCCAGAATTGGAAAAGAGCTTGGCCCAAGTAGGTTCTGAAGAAGCACATGAAACCAAATTAGTTCGCAATAAAGTGACTGAAGATGAAGTTGCGGAAGTTGTTTCCAAATGGACAGGCATCCACGTAGCGAAAATGATGGAAGGCGAAAAAGAAAAATTGCTGCGCATGGAAGAAGTCCTTCATAACCGGCTCATAGGTCAAAATGAAGCAATTGATGCGGTATCCAATGCGATTCGCCGTTCACGTGCAGGATTATCCGATCCAAACCGGCCAATAGGTTCATTTTTATTTCTGGGCCCTACTGGTGTCGGTAAGACTGAATTGTGTAAGGCGTTGGCTTTCTTTCTTTTTGATACTGAAGACGCAATGGTACGCATTGACATGTCTGAGTTTATGGAAAAGCATTCTGTTTCTCGTTTGATAGGAGCCCCTCCTGGTTATGTAGGTTATGAAGAAGGAGGCTATTTAACTGAAGCCGTGCGTCGTCGACCTTATTCTGTCATTTTGCTTGATGAAGTGGAAAAAGCACATACCGATGTATTTAATATCTTGTTACAAGTCATGGATGATGGCCGTTTGACTGATGGTCAAGGACGTACCGTAGATTTTCGTAATACGATTATTGTCATGACTTCGAACCTTGGATCGAACCTGATTCAAGAAATGGGCAATAAATTTAAATACGAGCAAATTAAAGAAGCGGTAATGGAAATGGTACGACAACATTTCCGTCCTGAATTCATTAACCGAATTGATGACACTGTGGTTTTCCATTCACTGGCTCAAGATCAAATTGCACAAATTGCGGCGATTCAAATCGAGTACTTGCACCGTCGCTTAAAACAGCAAGACATTCATCTTGAAGTAAGTCATGAAGCGTTGGCTCATCTTGCGGAAGCAGGTTTTGATCCTGTATACGGCGCAAGACCATTAAAACGTACCATTCAACAGCAATTGGAAAATCCTCTGGCTCAAGCGTTATTGACAGGAAAATTCAAGTCTGGCGAAACCATTGAAGTAACGTATCAAGATGGAGAAATGCGTTTTAAAAGCCATTAGAGCGTGTTTCTGTAGCCATGGTGAAGCGTAGCCCAATTAAAAAGAAAAATAATAACTTGCCGTTTAAAATTTTTTAATTCTCTATCTCATTAAAAGTAGGTTGGTACTTGAGGTATAGGCACTCATATTTAGTAGTATTTTATAGGAGTCTTATGCCGTCGTTGCGAGCCGTAGGCGAAGTAATCCATGGTCCTTTTGGGCTTCAGAGGTACCGATTCTCTTTTTTAAGGGCACTGGATTGCGTCGCCTACAGCTCGCAACGACGGATTTTGTGCTAAAAAAGTACTTGAGAAATAAGTGTCGATACCTCAAGTCCCAACCTACTTTTGATTGCATTTGGTTCTTAGCCTGACGGCTATGTGCCACAGTGAACTACTTCACATGCCTCAACCGAGCCACCAAATTCTTTTTTACTTCATTCCATTCCTAAATAAAGCGGTGTCTGTGACCTGCCCGTTATGATGAATCATATGTTGGCGTAAAATTCCTTCTTGAGTTGCGCCTAGTTTTTTAATGTATTGTAGTTTTTTATATTGCGTGGGTCTGTTGCAATTTGGACACGATTCCTCTTCCACTCTTCAAAAGCATTTTGAAACAGCAACAACAACGATTCATGATTGTAGCGCATGCCCCATACGGATGGATTGAGCCAGCCATAACCAATTTCCAGTTTTTTATGCCGCAATTCAATATCATAATAAGCACGGCTTCCAAGCAATTGTTTATCCTGTAAGCGCCTAATAACATAAGTAAGTTGACTTCCATTCAGCTGTTTTGTCAGAAAATCCTCAAACCAGACATCATAATGCACACCATATGCTTTAGCAGGCATATAGGTCCAAATTCGTGCATCATTGGCAGGATGACGCAAAAAATCATAGTGATTTGCGGTGAGAGGCTACATTTGAATGCTTTGACCAACAAGAGTCTTGAAGATGATATTACTGACATTTGTTTAATTATTATGAATAATATGCGGGGCAACCGTTCTATTTACTCAAGTTATAAAGATGATCAGTAACTACTCACCCCTATACGCCACTGCGTGACGTACATGGGTGCAAGAAAATGTACTCTAACGTTGATTGTTCAATGCCATATCTACAGCAACCAAAGGATTTATTCCCTTATAGCTGGTAGAGTTAACCAGTCACCTGGCCAACCCCCCATTTAGAACCCATCGTGCCCTACTAAGGCAATGGGCTCAAGACACTTTCATTACATACTCATACCTTATCAATCAGAACAATCGGTGCATTATTTTTGCATCTGGT
>JBOFJV010000228.1:0-7251 GCA_051657005.1 Legionella sp.
GGAATCACAGAAGGGTTTCATCGTAAAATGAAACTCATTCAGCGAAGAGCTTATGGTTTTAGAAAATTTGAAAATTACAGAGTGCGTGTTAAGGTGCTCTGTGGGTGATTAGAGCTGCCCCCTTAAATGGGAAAGAGCCGAATTTTCACAGATAATTCTAAAATAAAATCAGCAACTTCTTCGGCCAAATTAGGATAATCAGTATACGCCTTGATGGAAATCGGCTTGGTTATTCTTTCTCCAGTCGCTTTTGATTCGTTGATCATGGCTTCTACCGTTGCACCTTCGGAGCAAACAAAATAGACATCGGATTCAGGACGACGTAAAAATTGCGCTTGAAATGATTTAAAAACAAGAGAGACTTTCAGGTTTTTTTGAGTTGCATGATAAAAGCCATGTAATCCACCGGCTAAATCAGCGCCAACGGCCAGAGCGCCAAAATACATTGAATTTAAATGATTGCGGCTGCGTTTATTTAATGGCAGGCAAATAACCATTGCAGTATCTGTCAGTTTGATGAGACGTGGTCTTAAATAGCCAATCATAGGCACTTTAAAATGACTGAATTTCCAGAGAAATAATTTAAAGCGGGTTAAAGTGTTCATATATTTTCCTTTTTAACCATGTCCATACTTTGAATCATTAAATTGCCGTTTTTGGGTGAGTTGGTTTCCAGAACAATTAATGAAAACGCAATCATCAGATGCAATTCAGTAATGGAGACAACCGTTTCAACCCGCCAAAAACGAGTTCCAGAAATGGTTCCTTTTTCAACAACAAAAGGGTCTTTAATAAATTGAGGATGCAGTGATAGTTGCCGTTCTTTAATGATAGGTACATAACTTCCTAAAAACTGAGCCAGTGCAGCCCATCCATTTGCAGTATAATAAGTACGTAGTTCATTATCGTCACTTGGTTTGTAGTGATAGTCCATGGTTAGTGTATTTGCCAGGGTTTGTTTTACCCATTGACTCACTTCGGCATCATCTTGTGCATAAATGCTCAAAGGAATTACAGAAAGCAGTATTAAAAATAGAGTTCTTTGTAAAATAAATCTCATTTAAAATCCTTTTTTATTTTTAATAATTAATGGATTAACTTTTAGTGTAGCACAATCTATAAATTAAGGGTGCGCTTCCTATTTTACTCCTTTAACTGCTTTTGAAAATTAAAACGTGAATAAAATAATTTTCCAGTTCACGGGTAAATGTATGCTAAAATGATCTATAGTTTCGTTCATCTTGTCTTTAAATCAATTTATCAAATTTTATGCATACTATCACAATACGTGGTGCGAGAACCCACAACCTAAAAAACCTCGATTTGGATTTACCTCGCGATCAATTAATTGTGATTACGGGTTTATCGGGTTCAGGTAAGTCTTCTTTGGCTTTTGATACTTTATATGCAGAAGGGCAACGTCGTTATGTGGAATCTCTATCTGCTTATGCGCGCCAGTTTTTGGCCATGATGGAAAAGCCGGATGTTGATTCAATAGAGGGATTATCGCCAGCAATTTCTATCGAGCAAAAGGCTACGTCACATAACCCGCGCTCTACAGTGGGAACAATTACTGAAATTTATGATTATTTAAGATTGCTTTATGCACGTGTTGGTGAGCCTCGTTGCCCTACTCACCATGTCAGTTTGCATGCACAGACCATTAGTCAAATGGTGGATCAGGTGTTAACTTTGCCTACGGATAGCAAGGTCATTATTTTGGCTCCCGTTGTACGGGAACGTAAAGGAGAGCAGGTACAGTTGTTGCAACAGTTGCAAGCGCAAGGTTATGTGCGTGCTCGTATTGATGGCGTGCTTTATGAACTTGATGCGCCACCTAAATTGGGATTACGTACAAAACATACAATTGAAGTAGTTGTCGATCGATTTAAGGTGAGGCCTGATATTGCGCAACGATTAAGTGAGTCATTTGAAAATGCATTAAATTTGGCTGATGGTCTCGCCATAGTGGCTTCAATGGATAATCAGTTTGATGAACTTGTCTTTTCTTCCAAATTTTCTTGCCCGGAATGTGGTTCCAGTCTTAGCGAACTGGAGCCAAGGCTTTTTTCCTTTAATAACCCTGTTGGTGCTTGTCATTCCTGTGATGGCTTGGGAGTAGACCAATTTTTTGATCCCGAGCGCGTAGTCCATGATCAAACAGCCAGTTTGGCTGAAGGTGCTATTCGCGGCTGGGATAAAAAAACGACTTATTATTATTCCATGCTCGAGTCCCTTGCGCGTCATTATGGTTTTGACACGCAGACTGCATTTTGTGATTTGCCTGAAGCGACACGTCACATAGTGTTATACGGAAGCGGTCGTGACGTCATCGAGTTTCATTATCATCGCCACAACGGTGGATACATGGTGAAAAGTCACTCATTTGAGGGCATTATTCCAAACATGCAACGCCGTTATCGGGAGTCTGATTCAGGAATGATCCGTGAGGAATTGGCTAAGTATTTGTCGTCACGGCCTTGCCAATCGTGTCAGGGCACGAGATTACGCGAAGAAGCACGGCATGTATTTATTGATGATAAAAATTTACCTGAAGTGACTGCTTACTCAATTGAAAAAGCTTATGTTTTTTTTAAAAATTTACGTCTGTCTGGATATAAAGGCGAAATTGCCGCCAAAATTAATAAAGAAATTGTAGAGCGATTGGGTTTTTTGGTTAACGTGGGTTTGGATTATCTTTCCTTAACACGCAGCGCTGAAACTTTATCCGGAGGTGAAGCCCAACGAATCAGGTTAGCCAGTCAAATCGGTTCAGGATTGGTTGGGGTGATGTATATTTTGGATGAACCTTCTATTGGATTGCATCAACGCGACAATGATCGATTATTAAAGACCTTGATGCACTTACGAAACCTAGGAAATACAGTGATTGTGGTAGAGCATGATGAGGATGCCATTCGAAGTGCCGATTTTGTTTTGGATATAGGCCCTGGTGCTGGCGTTCATGGCGGGGAAATTGTTGCGAGCGGCACGCCCCAAGAGGTCATGCAAACGCCTGCTTCATTAACGGGGCAATATTTATCTGGAAAGCAATCGATTGAAATTCCTAAAGCCCGGTTGCCTGTTAACTCCGAAAAAATGATTCACTTAAAAGGAGTTGTTTGTAATAACTTGCAAGGCGTGGACGTCAGTATTCCTTTGGGCTTACTGACGTGTATTACTGGGGTTTCGGGTTCAGGTAAGTCCAGTTTAATTAATGATACCTTATATCCAAGCGCCGCAAACCTTTTAAACCGGGCCAGTTTATTTACCCCAGGATCCGCCAGTGAGATTTTGGGGCTTAATTTATGTGATAAAGTGATTGATATTGATCAGAGTCCGATTGGTCGTACACCTCGTTCTAATCCCGCGACGTATACTGGAATATTTACCCATATCAGAGAGTTATTTGCAGCTACGCCTGAATCGCGGGCTCGTGGTTATCAACCCGGGCGCTTTAGTTTTAATGTGCGTGGGGGGCGTTGCGAAGCCTGCCAAGGCGATGGTTTGATTAAAGTTGAAATGCATTTTTTACCCGATATCTATGTATCTTGTGATGTATGCAAAGGGAAACGTTACAACAGAGAAACCCTTGATATCCAATATAAAGGAAAAAACATTCATGAGGTTTTAGAAATGACCGTTGAATATGCGAGTCATTTTTTTGCTGCCATTCCCGTGTTGGCTAGAAAATGTCAGACGTTGATGGATGTTGGGTTGGCTTATATCAAATTAGGGCAAAGTGCGACTACCCTTTCTGGAGGTGAGGCGCAAAGAATTAAATTGTCCCGTGAATTATCAAAACGAGACACAGGAAGTACTTTATATATTCTTGATGAACCAACAACCGGGTTGCACTTTCATGATACGAAACAATTGCTGGCTGTATTATTCCGTCTACGCGCTCAAGGCAATACGATTGTAGTCATTGAACATAATTTGGATGTGATAAAAACAGCAGATTGGATTATTGATTTGGGACCAGAAGGGGGAAGTAAGGGCGGACGTATTGTTGCAACTGGAACACCCGAGCAAGTGGCAAAATGCAAACAATCTTACACGGGACAATTTTTAAAACCCATGTTGCAGGATGAGTAAGTTTCATATCCATTTCAGTATTTCTATAGTCGTTCATTGTATCCTGGGTGCAGCAAAGCGGAACCCTGGTTCTGAAGTCAAATCAATAAACCGGGGTTACGCTTTGCTGCACCCAGGCTACGAAACAATGTCATTTTCACGTCAGTTGATGCCATTGTCCGTTCTGTAATGAACGATTACATGTTTTCTACTGTAGTTTGAGCTTTTGATTCATGAACTAATAGAATCGAATTTTTTTAGATAGTGATACAGATAAAAACTCGCTGGCAAGAGTAAAGTCCAAGTAACGCCAACGGAAATATAAAATGGATGGCTTTGTTCCATAATGACAATATTGCATGCCGCGCCAATTTTATAAGCAAATGGCATTAAAAACAGGAGCAATAGGGACCACCAAATAAAATAATATCGAGTGAATTGTTCATTGATAATAATGAGATTTAACCAGAAACTTAACCAAATGCATATCATCCAAGGCGCTGTAAAATAAGGAGAAAAATGATTGGCTGCGAAATAAATAAAGCCTTCATGCAGCCAGACCATATCGGTAATGGAGACGATTAATCCAAGATAAAGCGCAAAATAAACGGCATTTAAATAAGGTAATCGATTAATCCATTGCCAGGCAATTTGTAATGCAATGAACGAAAAGCCAATTATTGGTCCAAGATATACCGCATTTTTTGCTGCAAAATAGAAACAGGCTATCCAACATAGATAATATGATGAAAAGTGAATTCTCCATCCCAGTTTATTTTTAGTGGTCATAAATTTTACTCATTGCGTCTTATGGCCCAAGTTTTTAGAAATTGATTTAACGACTAACCTGCATGCACTATTTTGGGAACAAGTGTTGGTTAAGATCAATAGTCCAATTTAAATCAATATCTTTACCTTAAACAGATTAAAGTGTAGAAATACCTCTTAGGTATTCTGTATTTTTTATTATTTTGATCTATAACTAAATTGTAGGAAATTTTACATAGGAAGAAAAATGAGTACTTTTTTTATTGTTCTTATCATTATTGTAGTACTTGTATTTTTATGGTCTGTAGGTATTTACAATACGCTCATTCATTTAATCGAAGCGCTTAATAATGACAAAAAGCAAATCGATATCCAGTTGGATAGGCGGTTTAAAGTATTTGAATCTCTGATTGAAGCGGTAAAAAAATATATGGATTACGAGCAAACCACGTTGAAAGATGTTGTTGCATTGCGTAATCAAGCCCAAGCGGCTAAAGCTTCTGGAGATGAGCAAGGTCGTATTACAGCTGAAAATGGCATTTCTCAGATTGCATCGGGTCTTAATGTGGTTTTTGAGAAGTATCCAGATTTGAAAGCCAGCCAAAATGTGATGCAATTGCAAGAGGAAATCGTCAATACCGAAAACAAATTGGCTTACTCCAAGCAAGCGTATAACGATGGCATTGAGCGCTATAACGCGAAGAAAAAATCGTTTTTTGAATCCATGGTTGTTGCTTTATTTGCTTCTGCTTTAGATAAAGACTTTGTATATTGGGGGCTTCCTGAAGAGCAAATCCAGGCTAAAGAAGATTACACTGTAAAATTTTGAGTTTAAATTATGGGTCTTGAAGATTATCATGGCAGTGTTGGTAATTGGCGCGAGCAAATCAGGCGAAATAAGCAAAAAACGCTGATGGTTATTGCTTTTTATATTTCCATTTATTTTGGCGTAGGTTGCATTGCTGATGTGGTTGTTTTAGAAGCCATATACCCACATATTACGTTACAACAAAGTATTCTTGCTTTACTCCATCTGCAAGTTATTCCTTATGCAACAATTCTCATGGTCGGTTTTGCCGTGGTATCCATCGCAATCGCTTATGCATTTTACGATCGGATTATGCTGTTAGGTACTGATTATCGAGAAATTACTCCCCAAACAGCTAAAAATATCCAGGAACAGCAACTCTATAACGTTGTGGAAGAAATGAAGGTTGCTGCGGGGTTGCAATATATGCCTAGAGTGTTCATTATCGAGGCAGATTATATGAATGCATTCGCCAGTGGATACAGTGAAAAATCAGCCATGGTTGCAATTACTCGAGGTTTAATTGAAAAATTGGATCGGCCAGAATTACAGGCAGTGATGGCACATGAACTGAGCCATATTCGTCATAGCGATATTAAATTGACTCTAACGGTAGCAGTATTGAGTAATATCCTTTTGATTGTTGTTGATGTATTATTTTATTCAATTCTCTTTAAGCGTGATGAAAAGCGTGAAGACAACCGATTATTAATGGTTATTATAATTTTGCGCTATGTGTTGCCTTTAATTACTATTTTGCTCACTTTATTCTTAAGCAGAACTCGAGAGTATATGGCTGATGCAGGTTGCGTTGAGTTAATGCGTGATAATGAACCTTTGGCTCGGGCGTTACTTAAAATTAGTGTGGACCACAAACAATATGCAGGACATTATTCTGAGGAGTACGGTAATACACCTCATGAGCAAGTAAGACAAGCATCCTATCTTTTTGAGCCTTCGGATATTGATCCGGTGAAATCATTAAACAGTGCTTTTACAACACATCCTTCAATTGATCAGCGTTTGCGTGCATTAGGATTCAAGCGTAAATGAACGAAAATTCTTGTACGAATGCGAGCAGTTTCCGATAACTATTCTGGCCTAACTGATGTATCTCCATGTTTGATTGCTCGAAAATGCATCCATTTGGACGTAACTTGTAAAATGACAGTACACTTTAACTATTAGTCCCTCTATTTTATGACTCTTTTCTTGTATCATTTCATGTTTTGAGTTTATAATTATACGCCTGAAGTTTTAGGTAGTGTTTAATGCCTTATCTAAAAAGGAATTTAGATGTGATGAAAATACGATTTTTAATTTTAAGACAGGTAAACCACTAGTTTGACTAGTGATAATCTCAAGGCTGAGCCTTCAGATTTAGTGACGATGATGTCAAAATACAGCTGTGGACTTGACGGTTTCATAGGAGAGGAATTATGACAACATCATCTTATGAGAGTTTAAGTCACTCGAAATATGACTGTAAATACCATGTAGTGTTTGTACCTAAATATCGTAAAAAAGTGTTATATGGCCAAATCAGAAGGTTTCTAGGTCCAGTATTCAGAGATTTAGCAAGTCATCGAGGTTGTAAA
>JBOFJV010000229.1:0-2419 GCA_051657005.1 Legionella sp.
AGTCAGACCGCACCCGCAAAGCAGGTGGCTTGACGGTGGTGAGCAGCCCCAAGGGCTGCCGGCGATTAGTTCAAACTAACTTTTAAAATTACCTTTCTCATCAGCACCGCTCGTTTTATCGAGCTGCTCCTGATTTTGAATATATTCCCTAAGTGTAACTACTCACCCCTATACGCCACTGCGTGTCGTACATGGGTGAACGAACTATATTTAGAAAAAATTGAAAAAAATCAAAAAAATCGTAACTACTCACCACTGGACGTCACGCAGTGGCGTATAGGGGTGAGTAGTTACGAAATAACTTGAAATTAGTTCGCTTCAGGTACTGAAGTATCGCCATAGGAATCAGCGATATAATTATTCGCTTTCCCTATTTCCTTAAACGCAGTCAATTGTCTTACTTCGGCAAGTTTGGAATCCATCATATAGCTCTTAAATTGCTCCCATCCTTTTTTTATTTTGACAGCTCCTTCCTCATCAGTAGTACCAAAGTTACCAGTCCATGCATCATGTATTTTTTCAGCAAAATCGTGATTTTCTCTTGTGTGAATTGCTTGTGGATCATTGGATGGATCGGCATCGTACCGCATTAGAAGTGCCGTACGGATCGCTTCAAAGGTTTTCTCCTGATGAGTCCCTTGAGTTTTATGGATGCATTGATTGTAAATCACGCCCAAAAGTGTTTTTACTTCATCACTTAGTGCGGCTCTTTTTTGGAAATTTAATTGCCATTCCGCAATTTCTTGCAGAAAATCTTCTGGCAGCTCAATATCCCGTTTATCCATCAACAGATTTAATATACTTGATAGTGATTTTAAACTTTTCTCCGCATATTCTTTGGAGGCAAGATATTGCAAACTGATCAAAAGTACGTTCTTACCCGTGAGTGAATGCCTCACAGTAAGAAGATGGTCAATCCATGTTGGCTCAAATTCTGAATATGTATTGAGTATCATTGCTGAAATCACTCCCTTGGATACGATGCTCAGCATTGTCAGATAGGCCAGAGTTATTGCCGTAAATATCTTCTTATTCTTAAGGTCAAAACGAATAAAGAATTTTTCCAGGGATTGCTTAATCGCCATTTCATCGTTTGCCACGCTAACCTGCAGCAGGTCAGCCAAGAGAACTGCTACTGCGTAATAAATACGGGCCGAGAAATTTTCTTGTAATGAAGAAACGACTTTTGCGGCAAAAAAAACATAACTTTTAGCGGCTTGTTGAATCGCCCTGGGCTCAATTTTTTGTTTACGCGTCAACTTTGCGTGTCGCAGAAGTAACTGGGCCGCAAAAACCATAAAGCGTTCGAGGATTTCAGTTCTTTGTTTAAGATCCTGATCTTGAGTAAACGCATCAAATAAACCATTTAAAAATTGTTTGGGAGCTTCTAAAGTATCATGCGTTGGATTCGCCGTATCGGGTACGTGACGAGAGTCCTGCGAATGAAGCAAAAATATAAAAAGAAAAGTCTTGAATAAACTGTCTGGATTGTCCCCTTTTGTTTTGAGAAGTTGCACCATATTTTTAATTGCAACCAGGTATCCGTTTTGATTGAACTCAGACATATTCATTATGGTTTCCATAATATGGAATAACAATTCATTGGTGCCATTAGCAGTAATCTCCAGTCGAGAAATCTCCATAGCTAGCTGCTTCGACTCATCAACAGACAACTTATACAAACCTAAAGTGCTCTTGTTTGTAAAACCCGCTAAAAACACTGGTTATGCCAGCATAATATTAATAGGTTCTTTGAGTAGTGATAATAAATAAGTTACCTTTTCAATGAGCCGAATTAAATGTTCATCAGATAGCGGACTCCATGTCTCTTTGTACAAAACAGATTGTTTGATGCAGGACATCATTTGTCGTGCGTTAAGATGATCAGAGTGCCTCTCCAAAAGTTTTTGGGTAAGCTCCAAGTCAATAGCTGGATTATTGAGAATCAAGACGATCAACTGTGATGGATCAGGAAAAGCAAGTAAATCACTGTCTTTGTATTCACCTAAAAAGGAGCGAAATGTCCTTGAGGCTTTTGGAATAAATTTAACGAGTTGACTCTCGGTAGGGCAGCCACTATAGGAAGTGTATTTGAGCTGATTTGGAAAAGAGAAAAAACTTTGCCGAAACGCCTCTTGAGAAGAAGGTCTAAATCCTTGCTCCCAAAGCTTGGGGATGTATTCGAAATAATAATGCATTAAGTGAAAATCAAGGAAGTTTTCCTTCTCTTTACTCGGCTCACGCTCTATTAATATATTATTTTTGAGTTCATTCATTAAGGGCTCTTTCCCATTTAAGGGGGCAGCTCTAATCACCCACAGAGCACCTTAACACGCACTCTGTAATTTTCAAATTTTCTAAAACCATAAGCTCTTCGCTGAATTAGTTTCATTTTACGATTAAACCCTTCTGTGATTCC
>JBOFJV010000230.1:0-8511 GCA_051657005.1 Legionella sp.
AATGTGGCGGTTTAGTAAATCAAATGGAATCACAGAAGGGTTTCATCGTAAAATGAAACTAATTCAGCGAAGAGCTTATGGTTTTAGAAAATTTGAAAATTACAGAGTGCATGTTAAGGTGCTCTGTGGGTGATTAGAGCTGCCCCCTTAAATGGGAAAGAGCCGCCAATTTATTATGAATAAGTTGTATAGAGCATTTGAACGTATCGTGCTCTTCTCAGATTGAAACACATCCCCTCAGCGGATAATGGCGTTGATTATAGAACTCATGGTTAGAGTGTTGTGCTGTTAAGTGTGATGGCGCCTACATGTGGGCAAGAGCAGAGCTAAAGAGCTTAATGATTTAAGTGGGGGATGGTGGCTATGGGTGGACTCGAACCACCGACCTCAGCATTATGAGTGCCGCGCTCTAACCGGCTGAGCTACATAGCCACAAGACGCGTGATTTTGTCGTTTTAATGAAAAGATGTCAAGTATGTTCTGTGATTTTTTTAGATTTTTTTAATGTGGTCTTGGGAAGGAGGGTGTAACCCAGGAACTTTATACTAAAAACCATGGGTTACGCATTACTTAAACTACTAGATGATTAATAAATACATTGCTCCTGGTCCACGTAATATTTGAACCAATAACTCCTGTTTCTTCTGTTGCGCAATTTGTTGTAGTGATTTAACGTCTTTAATTGGCGTTTTATTGGCAGAAATAATAATGTCACCAGGCCTTAAACCAGCTCTCCATCCTGCACTCGCTTCTGATGCACCCATAACTTGCACACCAATGACATTACCATGTGGTGGTGTTTCTTGCTCAAAGTTTCTTAATGCCAGTCCATAAAGGAATGGATTGTCTGCTTGAAGTTTTTGCTCATGAGATTTGATGTCGGTCACTACTGCATCAAGAGTGATTGGTTTTCCATCACGTTGAACAACCATTTTCACATTAGAACCCACTCGTAAAAGACTAATCGTCGTTTTAACCTGTGTTGCCTGAGTAATCTTTGTATTGTTAATTTGGGTAATAATATCACCTGATTTTAAACCGGCTCGCTCAGCAGGAGAGTTTGGATTTACTTGAGATACGAGTGCGCCTTGAAAATCTTCTGCATACCCTAAAGAATGGGCAAGCTCCGGAGTTAAGTGCTGAACAAATATACCCATTAAGCCACGATGAATAGAACCAAATTTAATAATTTGTTGGGCGACGTCTTTAGCCATATTGATAGGAATAGCAAAACCGATACCTACGTTACCACCATAAGGAGAAAGAATAGCGGTGTTAATTCCGATTAACTCACCTTTAGCATTCACTAAAGCACCGCCGGAGTTACCTGGATTAATTGCTGCGTCTGTTTGGATAAAATTTTCTACGCCTTCAATGTTTAAATCACTACGCTTTAACGCACTGACAATACCAAATGTTGCTGATTGGCTATTGCCAAAGCTATTTAAACCGAAAGGATTACCAATAGCGACAACAAAATCACCCACTTGCAATTGATCTGAATCACCTATAGGTAACGATTTAAGATTGGTCGCATTAATTTTTAATATCGCTAAGTCCGTTTCGCTATCGCCGCCGATGAGTTTTGCTTTTAAACGACGACCATCTTGTAAGGTAATTGTAATGAGCGTTGCATTACGAATGACATGATCGTTTGTAATAATAATCCCATTTTGTGGATCTAATATTACTCCAGAGCCGATACTTTCAAATTTACGTCCTTTTTCTGGCGCGGATCGTTGTCGCTTGTGGTTTTGAGCTTCTTCGTCATTTCCACCTAATCCTGGAGTTGTTGCATCCGCAGGCAAATAACCTTGAACTGCAACATTGACTATAGCCGGCATAATGTTTTTCAATACCGGAGCCATGCTGGGCATAGGTGATACTTCATTGGCGGCGTAGGCCAATGGAACCATTAAAAGAAGCAGGGTACTTATAAAAAGTTTGATATGTTTCATCATAGTATTAGTCCTGAGGTTGATCATTAAACCAGATTAATGTAGCTATTCTACCTGTTTGTGATGTTCTGCGATAGGAATACAACTCATTTTTTAACTCGAAAGTGCATAATTCAGACTGATATACTGTTTGAATTCCCTGCGAGTTTAAAACGATTTCAGCAATTAGCGGTAAATTTGCGAGCCATTTATCATTTGCAGGCTGAAATGCTTTCTGACTTAAAGGATACGCTTCGGTAAATTTTTGGTATACCTCTGCGCCCACTTCATAGCATGTTTGACAGATAGCAGGGCCTATCCATGAGATTACGTCAGTTGCTGAGCTTTCCATTTTACTCAGTGTATTTTCGACGATGCCGTTAACTAATCCTTTCCATCCCGCATGAATTGCTGCAATTTCTGTCCCTTGTGCATTACAAAGCATCACAGGCAAGCAATCTGCAGTAAGAATTGCTAAGGGATGTTTGATAGAGCGCGAAATGGCCGCATCTGCATTTCTATTGGAGTCCTCTTCAGCAATAACGCAATGAGTTCCATGAGTTTGCTGCAACCATTGTGGTTCACCAGGTAGATTTAATAATTCAATGAGTTGTTGTCTGTTTTTCAGTACATGTTGGTCATCATCGCCAACATTTAATCCCATATTATTGCTGTCATAAGGTGCTTGGCTAAATCCTGACAGTCGAGTTGTAGTGAGTGCACTAATATTTTTTGGTGCGGTCCAATTGGCAAGTTTAGTCTTCATAATGCTCATCCAATGTGTTAAGAAGAATTTTAAAATCATCTGGAAGTGGCGCGGTAAATGTCAACTCATGTTCCTTTGGGGGATGGTAAAGTGAAAGAGTACAGGCATGCAGCGCTTGTCTTTTAAATTGTTGGAGCAAGGAGCGTAATTGCTCTGATGCTTGAGTTGGAAATTTAATGCGGCCACCATAAAGAGGATCACCAACGACGTGGTGATTGAGATAGGCGAGGTGAACTCTAATTTGATGTGTTCTTCCCGTCATTAGAGTGACGTCGAGTAACGTAAAATCATGATATTGCTTTTTTACTGCGTAATGTGTAATTGCTTGTCGTCCTTGTTCGAGCACAGCCATTTTTAATCGATTTCTAGGATGTCTGCCGAAACCTGTTTCAATCGTGCCACCCGAAATAACATGTCCTTGTACTAAAGTAATGTAATGCCGTTGGATTTCTCGTGCCTGCATTTGGCTGATTAACGAGGTATGAGCGGTTAACGTTTTTGCTACCACTAATAAACCTGTAGTGTCTTTATCCAATCGGTGAATAATGCCGGCTCGGGGTAAATGCTGTAAGGAAGGAGCATGATGCAATAAGGCATTAACTAAGGTATGCTCTTTATTTCCTGCTCCAGGATGAACTACCATGTTTGCTGCTTTATTCAACACCAAAATGTCTTCATCTTCGAAAACAACATCCAAGGTAAGTTCTTCAGGAGCACACTGATTAAAATCATGTTCCGTTAAACTAAAATCAACATTAATTTCAATCAGATCACCACCTAAGGCTTTATCCTTGGGTTTGCATGGTTTGTGATTGATTGTTATTTGATCGTTTTTAATCCAGGCGCTGATTTGCGAGCGTGAATACTCTGGAAGTAACTGCGCGATGACACTATCCATGCGTTGATTGTGGTACTCGCGCGGCACGGTTAATTGTTTTTGAATATGCTCTATCATTAAAGTGTTGTTGCCTCAACGTCAATGAGACGACCTCGTAACGAGTTAGGAAGCGACTCATTAATGTGAACATCAACAAACTGACCTATCAAGTGAGCGGGACCATCAAAATTAACTACTCGATTGCATTCAGTACGGCCAGAAAGTTGCTGGGCATCTTTTTTAGCATTTCCCGTAACTAATATTCTCTGGGTACTTCCTACCATTGATTGGCTGTAACGAGATGCCTGTAGCAGCAGTCTGTTTTGCAATATTTGTAATCTTTGTTTTTTAACATCCAGTTGGGTATCGTCAGGTAAATTGGCTGCTGGAGTCCCTGGTCTATGGCTATAAATAAAACTAAATGAAGTATCAAAGCCAATTTCATGGACTAAATCCATCGTATCTTGAAAGTCTTTATCTGTTTCTCCAGGAAATCCGACAATAATGTCTGTTGATAAGCGGATGTCCGGGCGTATTTTGCGCAATTTTCTGATCTTTGATTTAAACTCTAAAGCAGTGTAGCCGCGTTTCATTAAACCGAGGATACGATCAGAGCCACTTTGTACGGGTAGGTGTAAGTGATTAGCCAATTCTGGCACTTCAGCATATGCATTAATTAAATTATCGGAAAAAGCCAGCGGATGTGATGTGGTAAATCGAATTCTGCCTATACCTTCTATCGCAGCAAGATAATGAATTAAAAGGGCTAAATCTGCAGTGTCACCATTTTCCATAAGACCACGATAATCGTTAACGTTTTGGCCTAATAAGTTGATTTCTCGTACGCATTGAGCAGCCAACTGGTAACATTCCGCAAGAACATCATCAAATGGTCGACTGATTTCAGTACCACGCGTATAAGGAACAACACAGAAACTGCAATACTTACTGCACCCCTCCATAATGGATACAAATGCAGTTGGTCCCTCTGCTCTAGGCTCAGGAAGATGGTCAAATTTTTCAATTTCAGGGAAACTGATATCAACTACTGGTGTTTTCTTTTCCATACGCTCTTTAAGTAAAGCTGGAAGCCGATGCAGTGTTTGTGGGCCAAAAACGATATCGACGAAGGGGGCTCTTTTAATAATATCTTCCCCTTCTTGGCTGGCAACACAACCACCAACACCAATAACTACATGAGGATTTTGTGCTTTGTATTCGCGCCATTGTCCTAATTGAGAAAACACTTTCTCTTGCGCTTTTTCACGGATAGAACAGGTATTCAGTAATATTACATCTGCTTCTTCTACCTGATCCGTTTTGACTAAACCATGTGATTGCAGTAAGACTTCCGCCATTTTAGATGAATCGTATTCATTCATTTGGCAGCCGTTGGTTTTAATGTATAGTTTTTTGGTCATATTTAAAATCTACTGTTTTATTAATGTACGCTTTGGCAATAAGTTTCTTTAATTTTAGGTAAAATAATTAAGGCGATAAGCATTCCTAATGGAAGAATCGCAAGACCTGTATGATACGCTTCTAAAGGATAGACTCGAACATGGCCATTAAGCTCTCCTTCCCACATTAAATCGAGAATATAGCCTATAAGCGGTTGTGCCAACGCAATCCCTATCATATTCATCATATTCATGAAGCTTAGTCCAGTAGCAACATATTTTCTATTGCATAATTCTTTAGCCACTGTAAACGCAGGTAAAAAGCCTGCAGAAAATATACCAAAGGCAAAGAGTAAAATTTCCATATATATGGCTGTATTGATTGGAACAAAAATAAAGATCACAGAACAAATTAGCGACCCGATACACCCTATATACATAGGTGGCTTGCGTAAGACGATACGGTTGGAAAAGATACCCCATAATGGGCTAGCAATGGCCCAGCCGATGAATACTAATGAAATGTAATTTGCAGCGGTTGTTTTGGTTATCTCCATTTTATTCATTAAAAATGGAACACCCCAAAGACCACAAAAAACAGGCGTTGCCATATACATCAGACCACCATAGCAAGCAACGAGCCACAGTTGTTTGTTTTTCATCAATGTTAATAGACTGGGGATTAAACGTTCTTCATCATGATGATGATGTGATGCGGTTTCATGTTTTTTAGGCGCATCTTTCGCGATAACAATCAATAACATCGCAAGAATAAGACCAATACCTCCCATAATGAGCATGCTGCGACGCCAGCCAAAGCCATCGATTAACATGGCTAAAGGGGCCTCACCGCCAATTGCGCCGAGCATTCCTATTGTCACCATAAGACCAGTAAGTAAGGCAAAACGTTGAGCTGGAAACCAATTCGCGGCAAGTTTCATTGTTCCCACGGCAGCAAAAGCGGAACCGCAACCTATCATTAGCCGAGCCACGCACGCCATAAAGAAATTATCGGTCATACCAAATGCAATTGTACTTACTGCACAAACAATTGTAGCGAGTGTTAATAGTCGTTGCGGCCCGAAGTAGTCCATTAACACTCCACCTGGCAATTGCATGGCTGCATAAGAATAAAAATAGACGCCTGATAAGATTCCTAATGTTTGACTGGTAACATCAAAATCCCTCATTAATTCGTTACTCATAACGCTCGGAGAAACTTGTAAAAGACATTCATAAAAATAAAATAAGCAACCTAAGCCCCATACTATCCAAGGCATTATTGATTGTACCCTAAAGTTTGATAGTGATTCGGGCTGTGTATTGTAGTGCGCCATACTTTTAAAATTCTCCAGATTCATCTAACGAAAGTGATTTGCTCGATTTTGGATAAAAAAACCGGAAAACAGCTCCGTAGGTTAGGTTCCTTACTGACATTTCTCATGCAATTTTTTTAAATTACAAGTCAACAGGCAACGTTATCATACTAAATGATAAATTTCACCATATAAAATGTTACCAGTTTGTTTAGTATTTGTCTATTTGTCGTTAGGATCGGAAGGGTCATCGATAATCACACGAGTGCCTTTCATTCCATCTCCTGGGAGATCAATAAATTCTTCATTGAGCCAACGCGCGTCTTCAATAAACATTCTCACACAACCGTGACTTGCTCTATAGCCCGGTACTTCATAACTTCCATGGAGGGCATAACCCATATAAAAATGCATGCAGTAGGGCATCAATGCACCACCGTCATTTCCATCAGATCTTCTAGGAAAAACTGTTGAAACACAGTATATATCTTGTTTTCGAATAATACGAAACGAGCCTGTAGGGGTAGTACAGCCACCAATGACTCCATGACATCTTCCTATACCGGATGAAATAGGTCCCCTCCAAAGTAATTCACCGTCTTGATCATAAGCAGCCCAAGCAAATTTTTTTGACTTACATAAATTGATTTTTTACCATTAGCATTAATGTATCTTGGGAAAGGGGATACATCATAAATGGTTAAGCGATCTATATTTTTAGGTACAGCAATCGTCATTCCTGGTTTTAAAGTGACATTCATTCGATTAATTCGTCGCACCATGTCGCGCTCTTCGGCATCAGGAAAAAATTTTTCCCAATTTTCACCGTTTTTAATTTTCATGCAAAAATAATCAGGTAAATTACATAAGGTTTCTCCATATCGCATATAGGCAAGAGCTAACTGACTTGTTGCCATTCAAAAGAGAGAGAGTGCCATTGATATCATAAATTTCATAAATGATCTCAATTTTGGTGGTTGTATGCTCTTTAGCGGCATTTTATAAAATAACTTTACATACTATACAAAGTTTGCATGAATGGCATTTGTGAAAGGAGCTCCTGGGTTTCGCTACGCTTCGCCCAGGCTACAAAATAGTTTAATTCACTTCTTTATTATTAGGGTCAATGGTTTGCCATGCCTCATGTACCTGAGCGAGTAATAAATTGGACTGTGATAATAACTCGTTGTCATTATTCAAATTGGCTTTAAGAAGTAAATATTCAATATGCATGTATACTTGGAGTAGGTTGTCTGCTATTTCACCACCATGCTCGTGATTCAAACTTTTTTTTAAGCCTTCAATAATGCTCAGTGCTTTACCTATGTGCTCTCCCTTTTCCTGTATTTGTTGACGCTCAATATTCCCTTGGGCGGTGGCGAGATGTGTACGAGCTCCTTGCAGCAAAAGATTAATTAACTCATGAGGTGTAGACGCATCAACGCGAGTCTGTAACTCAATGGTTTTATATTGATTTATAACTTGTTGGTAAGGATTCTTCATTCAAAATGCTCCAATTATTTGGTTTTCAATTTAGGGATGTTAGATAAAAGTTGTGTTAATGTACTGCTGGTATTTTGTAATTTCGCAATAATCAGATCTACGGCATTCCATTGTTTATAGTACTTCTTTTCAAGAACGATGCTCCGCAGATTGATCCGTTCTTGTGTCTCATCAAGTTGTTTAACCTCATTCTCTAGATTATTCTTTCTTGCTGCCAGCTCGCTTTCGTCATCTGTAAATGAGTCTAAAAAATCATTCAGCAGTGAAGCTAAACCATCAGTAACAATGATTTGGCCACGATCGCCAGCAATACCTGAAAGAACTTCAATATATAATGTACTGAGATCACCAGTCCCGGTGATGGTCACGCCATCGGTGGAATTTGCTGAAATACCACCAATAGATCCGGTCATGCTGACGCCAGGCGTGTATTCACTTAAAATAACATCGTAACTTCCCGAGTGCACTTCTGTATCTTGCGAGCTCATGTTAATATTGGGATCGGTTGCAGTGACTTGTTTCGCAAATAAAGTAAGGATGCATGGATAATTTTCATCAAATGCATAATCAAACATTAGCTGGTAGAGTTAACCAGTCACCTGGCCAACCCCCCATTTAGAACCCATCGTGCCCTACTAAGGCAATGGGCTCAAGACAATTTCATTACATACTCATACCTTATCAATCAGAACAATCGGTGTATTATTTTTGC
>JBOFJV010000231.1:0-3156 GCA_051657005.1 Legionella sp.
CTTTAGCTTCATTGGGTAAGACCATGGGAGCTTGGAAAGATGAAGTCGCCAGAATGTGGCGGTTTAGTAAATCAAATGGAATCACAGAAGGGTTTCATCGTAAAATGAAACTCATTCAGCGAAGAGCTTATGGTTTTAGTAAATTTGAAAATTACAGAGTGCGTGTTAAGGTGCTCTGTGGGTGATTAGAGCTGCCCCCTTAAATGGGAAAGAGCCCAAATTCTTCAGGTGGATTGGATACACCAACTACTGTAGCTGTGGGGATACAGCCAGTTAGGGTCAGAATGATTCCGAATAATCCAACCATGAGCGCAATCTTTGTCATACAAACCGCATTAAAAACACAGTAAGTATTGTGTTATTCTGTTTGATTTGTATAATTATAGTGCAAAAGGATCGGTAATTTATCATGCAAGTTTTTACTACCAAGATTCAACATCCCCACGTTAATGCTTAATGGCGTCGACGTAACCGCTCACGGAGGGAGATTTTGCTGCTCTCTAAGAAAATTGCGCTACAAAATTACCCAGGTTTGGTTTTTGGCTTAATCGGTATTGGTACACGACATAAAAAGCCATAATGTTTTTTAAATAATTACGTGTTTCTTGCCAAGGCAGGGTTTCTATCCAGACATCAATTTCTTTGGGAGGGTGCGTTCTTAGCCAATAAACAACTTGTTTCGGGCCTGCATTATATGCTGCGGCAATTAAAATTGGGTGATTCCCTAAGCGTTTGGCGAGTTGTTTTAAATAGGCGACACCAATATTAATGTTCTTTTGAGGCAAGAATAATTGTTGCTTGTCGCTGTAAGGAATTCTGTCTGCTTTTGAAACGACTCCAGCGGTGTATGGCATGACTTGCATTAGACCTCGTGCGCCAACTGAAGAGGTGGCATCGTCTATAAATCCGCTTTCCTGACGTATAATGGCATAAATAAATTCGGGCTTCACTGCATATTTTTTAGAATAAAGTGAAATGCTGTCTTTATAGGCCAGAGGAAAACGTAAAGAAAGTTGATTGTTCAGGGTTTCATTATTACTTAAGTAGACGGATTTGCCATGCCATTGCAGTTGTTTGTCAATCCAATAAACCAGGGCGCTTGCTTCATCCTTAGGTAACTCACTGATAAAGTCATTCAACAATCGTGATGCTTGTAGCGTTTGCTTGCTGGTATAGAGTGCCTGGATTTGATCAATAAATGATTGATATGGTTTCAATACACTTAAGTCGGTTGTTGGGTGTTCGTCGGTAAAACTAGGTTTTTTATTGAGACGAAGACTTGCTAGAAAACCGTAATATTGTCTGTTTTTTGCTAAGGATTCGTAAATTGCGCTGGCTTCAGTTTTTTTGCCCTGTTCTTCTAAAGAGCGAGCAAGCCAATATTGCCAGCACGGTTCTTCTTTATTTTTTGAATCATTAATTAATACAGCTACTTGAGGCCAATCTTTACGCTTTAATGCAAAGCGTATTTGCCAATCCAATAAAACATCGTTGTAATATTGTGGTTTCACTTGAGCAAACCATTGCAATGCATCTTCATGGTTACGCATGGCTTTATAAAGTGCTACATGAGCTAAGAACGCTTGTTGTTGTGCTGGTGTTAGCATTTTTTGTGTTTTGCTTTGGTGCCATAACTTGAGCGCTTGCTCCATGTTAATAGAAACCATGCGTTTAAGGCCATAAAGGTAAATCATATTATTTAATTCACCTGCATTCAGTGTGTTGATAGTCCTTGGGTTTTGATAAACGGTATTTAAAGCCTGCAGTTCCGTGGCATGAGGTGTTTTATACTGTTTTAATAAATAGCTAGCCAATTGGATGTTGCGGCGTTCTAATGCCAGGTCAATCCGTTGGGTAATCAAATTTTGATCAAAATTATGGTCTTTCAATAATAAATTAAATAAATTATTGCAAGATGGTGGTCTTGAATCTCCATTTAACCACAGATGGATCGATGCGTGTAATGCTTCTTGTGCTTTGCCAGTATTGTATTTCGCAATTTGTTCATAGCAAACAAGATTAAGATCGTTTGATGGTTGGTAATATTGGCTGAAGTCAGTCCAGTTTTTGTTTTTTGCCAATTCATAAAGCCATTTTTCGCGTAATTTAGTTGAAAGAGGTTCGGTTCCCTTAATAAAATCTAGAAAAGTTGCATCCGGTGTCGTTATAGGGAGATTTTGACTTAAGGAAAGGTAGGTATTAAAGCGATCCATATAGGCCTGGCCTGAAAGGGCGGCGCTTATTGGCGAGAGTACAAGTCCACAGAGTAATATAATAATTTTTTTCATTTTTTTGTCGCGGTCGATTCAATATGTGCTAATTGGTTGCGCATGGCATCAATCGTTTTTTTGTAATTGTCGCTGTTAAATATTGCGGAACCTGCGACAAATTGATTTGCTCCCGCACGTGCTAATGTGGCAATGTTTTCTACAGTAACGCCACCATCAATACACAGGTCGAGTTGTGGGTAACGTTGGCGAATTTGGGGGATTTTATCGATTATTTCAGGAATAAGTTTTTGTCCTCCAAAGCCTGGATTCACGGTCATTACTAATACAAAATCTAGTTTATGGGCACACCAGGTTAATACTTCTATAGGTGTTGCTGGATTTAATACAAGACCTGCCTCACACCCTAAATCGTTAATGAGTTTTAAGCTGCGATCTAAATGTACGGTTGCGTCTGGATGGATACTAATCCGTTTTGCTCCAGCTTTTGCAAAAGCTTCGATGAACGCATCTACTGGTTCAACCATAAGATGAACGTCTATAGGCAGTTGGGGGAAACGTTTTATTAAAGCATCACAAAAAGCGGGGCCAAAAGTGAGATTGGGCACATAATGATTGTCCATGACATCAAAATGAATAAAATCTGCGCCTGATTTCATAACAGAATCTACTTCAGAGCCAAGACAAGTCAGATCAGCAGATAGCATTGATGGCAAAATGTGGTACGTCATGGGTCATTTTTTATGGGTGCACATCGGCATATAATATGCTGTCTTGAAAAAACATGCAAAGTGCGCCACGAAAGTGTACGACCGCTAGTAGCTGAAAGTTCTACCGGGAAAGCGCGACCGAGCGCATTTCGTACTTAGCCTTGGGCTGTATGTGGTAACGCGTATGGTTAAGCGTAGGCAAAGGAAGTTGTAAGCCG
>JBOFJV010000232.1:0-1966 GCA_051657005.1 Legionella sp.
GTGACAATGGACCTGAATATATGAGTAAGTTGCTGGGGCAATGGGCTGATAAAAAGCAGATACAATTGATTTTTATTCAACCAGGAAACCCACAACAAAATGCTTATATTTAACGGTATAACCGTACGGTGAGGTATGATTGGTTAAGCCAATATTTATTTCAAAGTATTGCTGAGGTACAACTACATGCGACACAATGGTTATGGACGTACAACAATGAACGTCCAAATACTGCTATTGGAGGAATTCCTTCAAGGCAGAAATTGGCACTAGTTGCCTAATCCTCTACTTTTAGCTTCGGTTAAAAATGGGGGGATTACCTGCGCACATGCGCAATATCCATATTGGGTCATTTAATCAAGGCCCATATGACATTCCCTTCCTCTAAAATACCTACAAATTTTAATGCATCAAGTGGATAAGCTTCGAAAGGCTCTTTGGGTCTATTTTTATCGGGTGCATTCACATCGGCCTGCTTTTTTGCGTTATGGGTTTAAATGGATTACGTCGATCACCAGTGTCTGGAAATTTAAATGTAGGTAAGGGTGAAAATGAAGGAATAGGTTCTATTTCTCGCGATTTTCTCTGCTTCACTTCATCAATGTATTGCACTAAATCTTCATTATCATCTGAACAAGAAATAAGTAATAAAGAAAATAAGCATACGACTCCAAGATACTTAGCATTACGCTGTCTTAAGCCTTTATCAAATTGTATCCAATCCTTTGTTTTTGGTTCATCATTGTACGCGGTATCGATATATTTTAGCTGTAATACTCATTATTAATGCGTCATCCGAAACGACCTTATGGTCTTTGGAAGCCACCCCTTCAAGATTAAAATCATGTAACGTTACAATTCGATTCAACTCTGCTAGTAGGCTGATGAACATTGCTAATTGAAAATAAGTCCCAACTACAGAAACTTTTATGGGTAATTCAATATAAAAATCATGCACTACCTCAGGTTGAGGCGCAAATAACTCAAATCGTAAACCGGATGTTACCCCTGTTTTAGACACCTCCTCCAACAAACCAGGCATCTCATTTTTTTCTGGAAGCTCTTTCAGCATTAATGCAAAACGTTCTGTCATCACTTGCAGTTGCTCTCGATAGGCAGGTAAATTATATAATTGGCGTTGCTTATTTTCAAAATCTGTTTTTAACGTCTCTTCCTTCGCTTTAAGTGTGTTAAATTGAGTAAAATTATCTTGGATAATCAACCAATAGCCCAAAGCAATAATGAAAACACTCACTCCTAAAAGAACACTAATTTTCACTATGAGTGGCCATTGTCCCACATTATCCAGAGTAAGCTCATTTAAATTGATGTTATTCATCGGATAATCCAAAGCTGAAACTGTGGCGCAAGAAGGGAAGTCAGCTTAAATTCATTATCTGCTGATTGATGTTTGTCTTCCCGCTTAATCTCACTCAGAATCGGGTCATGCAGCCAATCATTAATTTCTATATTTTTCATGATCATAGAAACAAAAGTATTGGATTCAGAGTAGCCAGTCATGGAAATAGCATCATTTTTTCCCTCTACCTCTGTAAGATAAACTCCTGTTGGCATCACATTGATTAACTCATCAAATAAATGGACCATTAATGTTCTGGTAGATTGTAAGTGATGCACTATAGACATTCTGGAAATAAGTAATTATCTAGCAAATTGCAACGCTTTTATTTCTTTTAACTGGTCATCCATCGCCGTACTTTCTTTTTGCAGCATTTGATTACGCGCAACTTGATTTCTCACCAAACTGGAAGCATATGAGTCAGACCGCACCCGCAAAGCAGGTGGCTTGACGGTGGTGAACAGCCCCAAGGGCTGCCGGCGATTAGTTCAAACTAACTTTAAAAATTACCTTTATCATCAGCACCGCTCGTTTTATCGAGCTGCTCCTGATTTTGAATATATTCCCTAAGTTTAGATTCCTCAAAACCCACGGTAGAAACAGCAT
>JBOFJV010000233.1:0-10066 GCA_051657005.1 Legionella sp.
GACTTAAACTCTCATACGATGATGTTGTCATAATTACTCTCCTGTGAAACCGTCAAGTCCACAGCTGTATTTTGACATCATCGTCACTAAATCTGAAGGCTAAGCCTTGAGAGTCTCACTAGTCAAACTAGTGGTTTACCTATCTTAAAATTAAGAAAAAACCTGGTAAATCCGCCATTAGGTTAATGGCCTAAGCATTTTTATAAGATTGATGTAGGTGTTAGAACCTCAGAATGGAACATTCGGCACACGTTTCAAATCACTCTGAAAAGCTCTTTTTGCGTTGATACTCTTTAATTTGCTTACGTTCCTTAATCATCCCAGCAACATCCACTCCAATGTGGTTTTCACCTCGTGCTTTTGCCAATTGATTTTGCTTTTCCCGTTCGTGATAGCGTTGCTTTTGTGTTTCACTATGCCGGCTAACGCAGTGATGGCAGCTCACCCCTTGAACATAATCTTTGCTTCGCTTATCGTTCTCAGTAATTTGAAGACGACAGGCATAGCATTGTGAATAGTTTCCATTTTCCAAAAAATGATTGACTGCAACCAGCTCATCAAAAACAAAGAATTCCCCTTCCCATAATGATTTAGTTTCAAGCACTTCCTCTAAGTACTTTAAAATTACCCATTCAAAATGATACACCTTTTCAAAACCCAGCATTTTTAAGTAGGCCGTTGATTTTTCACAACGAATGCCACCAGTACAATACATAGCTACCTTTTTATGGGTTTGTGGTTAGAGATTCTCTGCTACAAATTGAGGAAACTCACGAAAGGATAAAGTCTTGGGATTTATTGCATTTTTAAAAGTACAAATTTGTACTTCATAATCATTTCGAGTATCAATCACCGTAACATCATCGGCACTAATTAATGCATTCCATTCTTCAGGCTTGACATAAGTGCCTACAATATCGCTAGGAGATACCCCCTCAACACCAAAGGTCACAATCTCTTTTTTAACTTCACTTTCGTTAGATTAAAGGGTATTTTTTGGCAAAATGATTCTTTATAAACAATATTTTTTAAGGAGGGATGTTTTTCAACCCAGGCATACAGCGCATCAATGGTCTCTCTACTGCCAGCAACAGTCCCATTAATGCCTTCTTGAGCAAGTAATAAAGTTCCTCGTATTCCCTGATGTTTCATAATGCCCAATAACGGCTTTCTCAACTGGCGATACTCGTTTAGTGACACGAATTTATAAATGGCTGAAACCACGTAATTCATTAAGACCTCATTCTAATATGCTGATAATTATGCGCTATTTTAATATAAAGCCATCTTTAGTGGCTAGGATTTTACACTTTTGCAGCGCACCACAAAAAGTTGTAGACGCAAGGCGCGTAACGTAAGAACAGTGGAGGCGTTGTATATAAGAGATGATTGGCACAATTGTTCCCAAAAATTGACAAAAAATAGCTTAAATTCAATCAACACCAATGCATTTGTGTCTCATTGATTCATCGATAAAGATGTTCAAATAAGTCCACAATGGTTTAATATAAATCATTTATTTGTAAAGGGCGATAAGCATCCTGCCTTCCAGGAAGCATTTTGTAGGTTTTGCTGCGATTAGATTTAGGTAAATGCAGGAATAGAGGTACCCTTTTGCGTAAAAAACCGTTTGATTTTCTTGAATGTTTCAATAAAAAATTCGGTGGTTGAAGGCTCTTTTGTGGTGCATGATGAGGTATCCAGTGGTGCTGAACTACCAGCAGCTCCTTTGGCACGACGCACAATTAATGCATTTAAAAGGTTTATGCGCTTAATCTCTAAATGATAGATGCCAAGTTCTGCACGCCCTACCCTTTTTTGTTTTAAACCCATTCTTCCAAGTAACATGGACAGAAAGCGCAATGGATCTTTGTTTAACTGCTGTTTGGAGGGCAGTGCAATCAATCCTTGCAAAATGGTGCGATGCTCCTCTATCCAGGCTACAAAGCCACTTTCAAGAATAGTGTTTTTGGTGTACTGATAATCGTGGACGACCAAGGTATTCCATGGAGATGTTAGGTGCAGCGTATCCAGAACTTTCTTATAAAGAAGCTGTAAGGTTGCATAATGGGTTAGGTCTGCTGCAAATTGTGCGCCCTCTTCAAGTTGGGCTACAAATCTTTTTTGCGCAAGCGCGTTATCGCCTAAAGCGAGTTCTAAATTCAGCACTTGCTTTTTAAAGCGCCCATCGTTATCCATGTTGGCCATGGCAGTAATTGATTCCTCATCTCGTTCGGAGAGGTTATAAAACTCAATGAGCTGCTGTTTTTTATAAAGGCGCGTCTCACTCATGGTTTTCCGCGGTTTTTGAGCCAGAGCTAGGAGTTCGGCTGCAGTTAATGGTAATTGCTCCTTACTTATAAGTGATGTATCCTGCTCCACGCATGCTTTTTTAAATTGGCGTAATTGTTGTTGTGTTGTTTTATCAAGAGGTGTGTCAAAGTAGCCAAGCTTCATGCCCTCATGCAATGCCAGCAGGGCAAATTGAAGGTAGAAATCATTAAAACTTCGAAGACGCGCCTGGGTGACCAAAAGAGTTAATTGTTCGTAATCATGGTTTAGAAGGATACGCTGACCTTCTTGATTCAAATTCATAAGCCCCAAATCATGCTGATGTGTGCTTAACCATTTAGAGGTAATGACGTGCGGGTTTAAGGAGTTAAAGGTTTGGCGCTTATCGCAAAAGACATGCACGGTTTTATGGTTTCTAATTCGCCCTAAAGCCTGCATGCAATCATTGGCTGTGTTGACTTGAGCGTTAAAGACACCACCGACAAAGTCAAAATGACCGTTATCAATGGAAACACCGGTACTCACTGAGGGCGTGCAGACTATGTAATCGTAGCGTTTTGAGACTTCATTAACCTCATTAAAAAAAGCCTGGTTTTCAGCATCTCCTGCATTGTCACTGGAGATATAAAGCCCTTTTTTTTCAGGAAAGGCGATGTTAAGCGCAGAATAAGTTTTAAATGCTTCTTTTTTGGAGTTAAAGGCAAGATACACCTTTTGTCCTTGTTCCAAAGCCTGCATAGCAGTCATTTGCACGCTTTCAGGACTATTATGAAACGTAATTTCACGCGCGTTACCTGGTTCAAAACGATTAAAGTGAATGGTTACGGGTTTGTCTTTGCAAAATCGCTGAACCATTTGCACGGTTGCTTGAGACAGATGTGCATCAAGACAAATGAGCATTTTGGCATTCGCCATGATGTGCTGCAGTACAGAAAACACCAGTGGTTTTTGTTCAATATGGGAGGTTAAGCGCGCAAGAACCTGTTCGATTTCATCAATGATGACGACATCATAGTGTCTTAGAGCCCCTTCTGCGGTAAGTTTGCCTAAAGAATTTAAACAAATAGCCAGTCTTTGTTCAATTTGTAAGTCAAAAGTATCACATTCATTGTAACTGGTTAACCCCAATCGTTGCGCGGCACTTTCAACCAGCGAAATCAGGTGGGTCGTAAACAAAATGGAGTGCTTTGGATTTTGTTTGACAAGGTGCTCTACGATGGTGGTTTTGCCAGTACCAATGGCGGAGCGCACTAAATGGACGCCTTCTCGCTTAAATACATCTTTGGGTAAATAACGACTGTTGTAGGATAGCTTGACGCCATCGGTAAATTGATGGGGTGACACTGCGCCATGCGCCTTTTGGTTGTATTGGTGTACTTCATGCCATAGGGCTAAATGAATGTCTGGTTTTTGTGGTGCCGTTTTTATCACTTCAGAAAGCCCTGCTATTTGATGCAGGTCGTTAAAGTCCGTCGCTTCTTTGATGAGTTCAGCGTCAAAACCTGAGAAATCAGGAGTACACACCAAAGTGCCTCTGAGTTTAAAGGCAGTTCGATTGGCATGAATGAGTCCGGTGTTGCCTAAAACGCGTCCAAATTTAGTTTTCCTATCTGCCTTTTGCCAATCGTTATCTGCCCAAATAATAATCTGAGTTTTATGATAGTGACGTTTTAAGGATTTACAGACAGGCAAAAGGTTAAAGGCATCAATGGCTGCAAAGACAGGTTCTCCCGTAGCCCAAAAAATACTTGCGGCTGTGGCCACCCCTTCGCACACATGAATGGCGTCTAGTTTTTCAGGCAACATCTCATCGCCAATGAGTGCAAAATTGCCTTTTTTAGACAAACCTTGAGTGAAGCGTTTTTGGCCGTCGTTAAAAATACGCTGTAGGCCTAAGAAGGTATTTTGAGTATCCATAATAGCTATTGCAATGTGATTTTTAGCATGCCTAATCCCTGGAATAATTCCCTCGTATAACCCTTTTCGTTTGAGGTAATGGCTTGAGCCAAATGGCTTCATGGAGTGCCACAGCGCCTCATCATGGGCAACACAATCAATGGGGTTGTTTTTTGGCTTAATGGGTTCAATGCGGGTTTTATTTTCGGTTCGTACAGGAGCTCGATTTAGATGCGCTCCCCGTGCTTCTTGCCATAGTTTTTTAAGCAGAGCCTTGCTATCAAAGCGTGCAGAAAAACCACCATGTTTAAAGGTGTAATAGGTCAAAGACAGATAAGGAATACCATCGCTGTGATACTCTAGTAAGGCGCGGTAACTTTGTTTTTTAGTGGGTTTATCAATGTAATGCCAGCGATTATCTGTAATGAGATGGCTTACAGGAGTGCGCAAGTCTTCCCCATGCTCATTAAGAAAAGCAATTCCTTCATCCATCAAGCAAGTCTCGATGGCTTTTGTGTTCTCCATTGCCCATTGGGCAAAAGATTGACTGCTCACTCGTTCTAACGAGTTGTTATTTTTATTAAAATAAACCATATAAAAATATCCCTATACACCAATAAAATATTGATGTTCAAAGGGAACATAGCTAAACTAATCAGTGTATTGATCCAAAAAACTTGATGGAACTTCTAATTCCTTGAGTGTTTTTGGTGTTTAGCTTTGTTCCAGCTAACAATGATTGTTATATTTTATTGAGGAAGAGTTTGCAGACTTTTCCTCAATAGTCTTGAATGAAACTAATTCACTATATACGCCCTCTGGTTATTTAATTGTGTTTAATTTAATCACCTAACTTCAACCAACATGTCTATTTATCTTGATATTAAATCACAAAATCTCTTTCTGTGTATCGACTCTTCAAGTACTTTATAACAACCAGAAACAATCAGCAATATATAGCCAATAAAAATAAAAAACGCGGAATTAATTATTTATCACTTGATATATAATGAATTAATATATAAATTTAAATTTCATCTTTTTTATAAAAAGGAAATAAATGAAAAATCATGATGGAATTGAATATATAAGAGCATTAATAACTCGTGGTGAAAGTGTTTTACGACAAATAGAAGAAAGCGGGAGAACACCAAACAATAAAAAAATTTTGGAAAGAAGATGGTCATTGAAAGAAGCTGCGGAATTGGTAGGTAGGTCAAGTAGTTCTATTCTTAAAATCCAAAATCAACTTATAAGCGATGGTCTTCTTGATAGTCTTGAAAAATATGAATCAACAAATCGAATTTCTGGTTACACATTAAAGCAGATAAATCAATTTAGGAATCATTTCAAAACGTTTCCAAGAAGAGATCCATCCTTAGATGAATGTTTAACTTTGGCTATTCAAACTTTTAAAGGAGGAGTTGGAAAATCAGTGACTAGTGTTGCCGCAGCGCAATATTTTGCAACCATGGGTTATAGGGTTTTATTTATAGACATGGACTCCCAAGCGTCCTCTACGAGCAGTTTTGGTTATATGCCCGATCGAGACATTGATGACAATAGTACATTATTACCATATTTCAAAGGAGAAAGAGATAGTTTGCATTATTGTATTAGGAAAACATATTGGGAAGAATTAGATATTATTCCATCAAATTTACAGCTTTATAATCTTGAGCTTGGCATAGCAGAACAAATAAGATATTTGCCAACCGTTGAAAAAAACTATATTTTTACAGAGCTTAAGCAAGGAATAGATACAGTTAAAAATTCATATGATTTAGTTATTATAGATAGTCCACCAGCATTAGGCTTCACTTCAATGAATATTTTGTGTGCTGCGGATGCGATTATTATTCCAACACCTCCAGCACTTTATGAGTTTAGTTCTACGGTTCAGTATCTTAGAATGATAGAAAATGTTATTGAAATGATAAATTCAGAAAAAGAATATAAATTCATTAAAATTTTAGCCACAGATGTTTTCCCAAATCAAATAAATCATAGAGAATTCCTCCCTATTATGCAGGATGTGTTTGGTTATCATATGATGAGTAAGTATTTTTTACACACGACTGAAATAGGTAATGCGGCCATTGATTTTCAAACAGCATTAGAGGTAAGAAGACCACAAAAAAGAGCGCTTAATATTATTAGTTCTTTTTGCAAGGAGATTGAAATAGAAATCTGGAAAACATGGCCAAGCAAAATTAAGAAATTAGAAAAAGAAGGGAAGTTTGTCCTAGGAGGTGAAAATGTCTATGCGTAAAAAAAGATCTCTTTCTGGTGTTATAGCTAATGATACTGAGTCACCAGAAATTAACAATAAAATTATATTGCCTGCTACATCAAGGACTTTAAATAAAGATAAAAAAAATAATCATAGCGAAGCAGTTAGAGGAACGGAATTTTTAGTTGAACCATCCGATTGTCGTCCTTGGAAATTTCATAATAGAGACAATATTTGGATGAATGTGGATAAATGCCAGGATCTAATTTCCTCTATTAGAAAGAATGGACAAAAAGTTCCGATATTTGCACGAAAAATAGAAAATGATCCTGATGGTAAAAATTGGGAAATTATAGCAGGAAGAAGAAGATGGTTTGCATGTAATCATTTGGGTATAAAGATACGTGTCAAAGCAACTGATGCGAATGATCGTGAATGTGCAATTTTAATGAATTTAGAAAATAAAGATAGAAATGATATTAGTGAATTTGAAGATGCCATAAGTTTTAAACAACAACTAGAAGCAAATTTATTTGATAGCCAAGATGAAATGGCTATAGCTCTAGATCTTAAAAAAAGTAAGTTATCTAAAATGTTATCTGCCGCAAAAATTGTAGAATATAGAGAAATTATAGATCTTTTTAAAGACATTACACTTTTAAAAATAAACCCAGTATATTCCTTGGTTTTATTGTTAGAAAAAAGCAGCATAAATAAAGAAAGGATAATTAAAAAAGCAAAGTATTTACACGAGGTAATATCAAGCAGGAAGTCTCCAATAAAAACAAACGTAATTATCAGTGAACTAATGTGTTCAGTAGATAACGAAGATAACAAGAAAGCTATGGCGTATAAGACATTTAAGCTAGATGAAAAAGTTATTATTAAAACAAGCGAGATAACTTCTAGGAAAGTTGTTTTTGAGCTTAATAAGTCAAATTTAATCAATTTTAGCTCTGAAGAAATTAAGAAAGTGGTATTAGAAGCATTAGAAGAGTATATGATTGAACACTCAGTTTCATAAATGAAACTGAGTGTTCAATCATTGTTTTTAATGTTTTTATTTATATATCGTGGTTATTCAAAATAATTAATCCCAAGCCATGTTTTGGCTATAGAGTTGGATTTATAATTCATACAACTATTTTAAGGTTGATGGCTCGCAAGCCTTTTTCAGATGTTTTTTAAGCATATGAAGTTGAAAAAATATTGAAAATAGCCTCGGATGATGTAACTTATTAATTTTAAGACAGGTAAACCACTAGTATGACTAGTGAGACTATCAAGGCTTAGCCTTCAGATTTAGTGACGATGATGTCAAAATACAGCTGTGGACTTGACGGTTTCACAGGAGAGTAATTATGATAACATCATCGTATGAGAGTTTAAGTCACTCGAAATAATATTGTAAATACCATGTAGTGTTTGTACCTAAATATCGTAAAAAAGTGTTATATGGCCAAATCAGAAGGTTTCTAGGTCCAGTATTCAGCGATTTAGCAAGTCATCGAGGTTGTAAAATATTGGAGGGGCATATGGTTCAAGACCATGTGCATATGCTGATTAGTATACCGCCAAAATATTCAGTTTCCGAAGCTATTGGATACATCAAAGTAAAAAGTGCTATTGAGGTTGCGCGACAATTTGGTGGCAGGAAAAGGAATTTTAACGGCGAGCGCTTCTGGGCTCGTGGCTATGCTGTTTCTACCGTGGGTTTTGGGGAATCTAAACTTAGGTAATATATTCAAAATCAGGAGCAGCTCGATAAAACGAGCGGTGCTGATGAGAAAGGTAATTTTTAAAGTTAGTTTGAACTAATCGCCGGCAGCCATTGGGGCTGCTCACCACCGTCAAGCCACCTGCTTTGCGAGTGCGGTCTGACTTGGGAGGGAAATCGTGCCTGTAAAAGCTGCTTTTCAAGGTGGGTTAGAGCTGAACTTTTTTGCTCGACGTGAATTTGAATCGACTCAAGGCGTTGAGCCTTCGCAACAGGCACCGATTATTGCCCGTAATGCCGCACGTTTTTTGATGATGGGTTGGACTGAGTCATGGACTGAATTTCTGACTCCGGCGGTAGGTAATGCTGTTTTTGTTCAGCGCGATCATGCGCTCCTAAAAGAGTGACTCCTTGCATTTCAGCAAGGTTTTTTTGAGCTTTTTGAGCAATTAAAAGAACTTAATGACTTAACTACTGCGCAGAAGGAACAAATTCATCTTTATTTAAGCAACTGCATGAGTTTACTTCCTTACGGCGACTTGACGCCCTATGAATCCATAAAAATCCATCAATTGATTGATGGGCAATGGGAAATGGTCGAGTACCAGGTTACCCCAATCTAGTTAACTGATATTTCAAGAAGTGACGGTATTTTCATACAAGATAAAGACCGTGTTTGTGCTTATGGGCTTGAGCCCATTTTTCAGAAAAAAGCAGAATCTCATTTGATTTTTATGGGGACAACTTACCCGGCGGGACAAGGCTTTTTACCGCAAATCACTACAGATTCCAAAGGGTTTGAGACCGTTGGTAAGTCCTTATATCGAACTGGTCGCGATAAAATTCAAAAATGGCTCAGCGCTCAGAAAACAACGCATGTCTGTGGCGTAAGTTTTGGTGGTTCTTTAAGCTTGCTGCTGGCTATAGATAAAGGGGATTATAAATTAATGCATTAAACCAAGCAGGACTTCATGATGCCTGGTCTAAAAGTTAGTATGATTTTTGGGATGAGTTATCTGAAGAGGAGCGACCTCAGGTTGTAGTACAAAAGCAGGGCGATGATCCGGTTTCTGCTTTTGGTATCTGGAAAGAAAATTGGGATGTTCTTCATGTAATGCCACCAAAAGATAAACAAGGGCCCAATGGTTTTTGCGATCATTTTCTAAATTATGCTTGGTTTGCTGAAACAACATTTACGTACATTGACCCGGAACAAGACAACGCAAAGCGAAATGCACGTAATTTTTGGCTTTACTCTCTAGGTCGAAGTCTTATTTACTATGGTTTCTTATTTCCTTATACGTATTTTGTACGTCCTACCCTCACATTACTTCTTGAGAATTGGGGGGTTACAGCGTGCATCATGGGTGTTCTTGTTGCCGCTGGCCTAACTTTCGCCGGGATTTTGCCTGGACTTGCTTTTTTTGGGATTACAAGTCTTTTATTTCCAGCCGGGTTTGTAGCAGCGACCAGTCCTTTGGATGAAGAAAGCAATTTTAAAACCTCTGCAGAGCACGCTGAAATTTTAAAAGAGTATGACTTTGCCGAATTGCACGATCCGTCACTTCCACGTAATCCAACAATGGATATTTACAGTAAGGACAATGCAGAAGTTATTGATCTCACTTATGGACAGATAAAAACTTATTATCATGCTATGCGTCGTATTCTGAACAAAAAGGACGCTCTACCCGCAGAGGAGCAGGAAAGTGAGCATGTACAAGGAATGACGTAACTACTCACCCCTATACGCCACTGCGTGTCGTACAGGGGTGAACGAACTATATTGAGAAAAAATTGAAAAAATCAAAGTGCGCCACGAAAGTGCACGACCGCTAGTAGCTGAAAGTGCTACCTGGAAAGCGCGACCGAGCGCATTTCGTACTTAGCCTTGGGCTGTATGTGGTAACGCGTATGGTTAAGCGTAG
>JBOFJV010000234.1:0-3126 GCA_051657005.1 Legionella sp.
ATTTTGGGCAGTTCAGTGAATTTTGAAATTTAACACAAAAAAACATGTCAAGTATTTTTTGATTTTTTTCAATTTTTTTCTAAATATAGTTCGTTCACCCCTGTACGACACGCAGTGGCGTATAGGGGTGAGTAGTTACACTTAAGTACCGTTTATACCAATCTGGTAGTACCAGGATTTATTGCATTCAGTGCATGTAATTATTTGAGATCAACTCAAGCACCAGCACTCACTTCGACCTTGTGATGTAATACGCTTGGTAATTGTGCCTATGTCAACAACATGTCTAATAATACTGAAAGTGTTGATCTGAAGTTTAATAAAGACAATGTACGTTGTGCTCAACGCGTTTATTTTTAATTCACATTCATTCTTCTAATAGCGTCTTAGGACGCTCTTTTTTCATAAAATGGGCCTGAAATTTTTTTATTTACTCGAACAAATTCTCAGTTTCACGGTAAAAAACCTCTATTTTGGACGGTATTCCTGATGATTTTCGTCACCTTCTTTAGCATCGCTTAAGAGTCCGCGCATGGTACTGGTTGCTTGCCCAGCACGTCGTTCTAAAGCCTGGCATTTATCCATGGCATTAATAAAATCAGAAGGAGATAATTCATCCACTTTGTCATCAGTGGGTAACTGAATTAAAGGAGTGGCAACTGCTTGCAGGCCAAGTTCCTCTATTAACTGAGTATTTAATTTGTTGATAGCAGCACGAGTACACGCGCCAACAAACGGGGAGCAAATAAGCGTTCCAGGACTGTTCTCTTCCGCCTGAAAACGAGCTCGAGACGATGAGTCTTGTTCCATAAGCCTGCTGTGTGTTGGTCCCAGCAATGTCGCATCATGTATTTGTCGTTGAATGACACCAAATCGGGTTTCTAATTGATGCAGCCAAGTGTCACCTAAACGCTCTTTTAGCACGTTTGCAGCCACAGGCTTTATGAGCGGCTCCAGTTTAAGTCGATATTCCTCGCTATAAAGCAATGCCGTTTCCTTGTCTTGCCGCTCGGGATGAGGAAGCATTGGTGCACCCTTTGTTGGTTGTATCGCAAAAACCGTCGTAGCAGCACTTTGAAGTTCTCGAGCAAAATGCCAATCGAGTACATCAACTCGCTCTTTAGCCATTTGGGCATCCTGATAGAGTTTTGTTAACGGCTGCGAGTGATTGAGTAATCCTGCTTGCTCTAATACTGCGAGATCCTTAGTGAGTGATGCCAAATCCGATAACGCTTTGTATTGAGAAAGGGTTGCATTCTGCACGTCAAATTGAACCTCATGCCAATCTCTTGATTTAACAGTTAGATTTCCTAGCAGCGTGATTAAATCGAAAGAAACTCCAGGCCCTTGTTGCCCACGGTGCCCTAACGCTAAAAGTTGCTTATTTAATTTCATATCCACATCATTAATCGCTTGCTCTAAAAAAGTGATTGCCTGGCGACGCTCATCTTCTTCAAGAACGACATGAGTGGAAATGGCTTTGTCCAGCAGAAATAACGCATTCAGCTCATTCTTGCCAAGATCTGTTCTCTGAGTTTTTTTATCATCTCTGGTCATAGTTCACCCAATGGCTTCAACCAAAAACATGGGACTACCTCGTAACCTGGGTGCAGCGAAGCAGAACCAGGGGTTCTGAGCCAAACCGATAAAATAACCAGGGCTCCGCTTCGCTGCACCCAGTCTACAATAATCTCTTAAATTGACGCGAGTCATAGTTCACCTGGTCAAGCATAAGAGAAATATCGAAGCATAATTTCTTCGACTAAATTGTTCACAAAATTAATAAGTAATGTAGGAAACAATTCATCATGAATATTTTCATGTGCCTGCAAAAGTAAATATTGTTGTGCAATAAAATGTATCATTTCATTCACACGCTCTGGCTTAACAAAATAAAAAACAATCAGGTAACGCGATCATGATTTTATTAATCAATTACTGCGCATCAGAATTTGAGACACCCAAAACAAAAGCCATGGCAGAACTCGATCTGGATTTTGAATGAATGTTTGCCTCACAATATTGATCAACTATCCTATAAATATCTTTGGCAGATTGCTCTTTTCTTGGGTGCACAGGGTATGGCTCCTATTCACTTGCTGATTCACTACCTTATAATCCAAGTTTAGACTAAATTTCCGTATGGCAGGCGAAATCGATAAACCTAAAAGCGGCCACTACGAAAATCATCCATTGATTGTATTATCTCTTCTTGAGTGTTCATCACAAATGGCCCATGCCGTGTGATGGACTCATGAATTCGTGCCGCAGCAATCAAAATGCATTGACTGGCTGCCTCACCCTACAAAAGCAAAACATCTCCTGAACCTAACTTAGCCAAAGTATCATGTTGTACCAACTGTTAGCCGATACGAACAGTTCCTGAAATAACAAGAAGTATTGCCTGATAATCATTAGGGATGTGTTGCTGCATTGTCGAGCCTGGAGGTAAAATGACATCAAAAAATAGAGGATGTGTGGCAATGCCGCGAACAGGCGAACTCACTCCACTATCAGTTTGGCCCGCGATTACCTTAATTTGTGCTCCAGTATCATTTGTTTCCACTGGAAGCTCGACACTGGGTATTTCTTGATAACGTGGTGCCGTCATTTTTTCTGCAGCGGGCAAATTCAACCACAACTGCAACCCATGTAATCGACTATTGGGTGAAGGCATTTCAGAATGGATGATTCCTTTTCCTGCCGTCATCCACTGCACATCACCAGCGGCGATAACTCCTTTATGCCCATTATTGTCTTCATGAGTAATGCTGCCATCGAGCAAGTAAGTAATGGTCTCAAAACCTCGATGCGGATGCGGTGGAAACCATGCCATATAGTCTAAATGGTCGGCGCTGTTAAAATAGTCAAGTAATAAGAGAGGCTCTAAATCATTGGTTTGTTCAACACCAATATAACGATGTAAATTTCGGCTCTACACCAATTAATGGGGCACTTTAATCAAATTAGTCTAGACTAAATCATTGATTTAGCGAACAAAAGGAGATTAAAGTGCCGAAGTACAATCTTATCCTAAATTTACCTGGATTTTCCATAGTAAAAGTGAGCTGATATCAACCATTAATATTAGATGTAAGCTATAACCGATTAGCCAGTTGTAGTCAT
>JBOFJV010000235.1:0-3684 GCA_051657005.1 Legionella sp.
CCAGGCTTATTGTCGCATTTCCAGTTATTTACAAACTATGCAAAATAAGGGAATAAATCCTTTGGTTGCTGTAGCTATGGCATTGAACAATCAACGTTAGAGTACAGTTTCTTTCACCCCTGTACGTCACGCAGTGGCCTATAGGGGTGAGTAGTTACCAAAAAAGTAGAATACAACCATCTGGAATTGTTATTCACATTAATGGGTACTTTTTCATTTAAAAGGTATGCGGTCAGATAAATTAAAGGGATGCGAAAAAACTCTATTATGGCAAAAACCATTGCCCCAATATGTAATCCGTTAGTCAATGTTTCCGAACCAGCATCCTGAAAAGTACTCAGCGAATCACTAAGTTGCATTAGTGCTTTACCTGAATCACCACTATCTTTCATCAGACGTGATAAGGCAGCCGCTTTCTTGGAAATACATTTACGCGCTCTCTTAGAATCAAGTTCCAGAGTGTAATCTATTGGAGTCCGTATCGTTTCTAATAATAAATTCGCCTCTGCGACCGTCTGGCTTTCGGCAATCTCATAGTCGCTAACTTTGTATTTTAATAACCCCATTTGAATTATTAATACGCATCAGTATATCAGAATAAAATTAAGAAAAACTGAGCTCGCTTACGATTAAAAGAAATTTTAAGCGTCTATGAAGTTGCGCTTGCCTATAAGGCGCAATCTCAACTATATTTCCACATAGAGAGACAATAAAAGAGAAAAAAACAATCATGATGTATAAAAAAGCACTTTATTTGGCAGGTGGTGGTGCACGAGGAGCGTATCAAGCTGGTGTTTTGAAAGCAATTGGCCATATTTTACAGGTTAAAACATTGCCATTTGATATGGTTAGTGGCGTCAGTGTGGGCAGCATCAATGCCGTAGTACTTGCAGAAAATGCCGATGACTTTCCAACCGCACTGGATAAATTAGAAACCATGTGGAATGAAATTCACTGCCAACAAGTGTATAAAGCCAGTAATTTCGCTTTAAGCAAATCCGTTTTACGTAACATGAGCTCAATGATGCTCAAACAGCGCCAGGCAGCTCATTTACTCGACACAACGCCACTCAAACAAATGCTCGAAGAAGGCCTCGATTTTACTCGAATAAAACAAAATATTAACAAAGGCTATCTTGAGACATTGGAAATCATCAGTAATTGCTATGAAACGCGACAAACGATTTCCTTTTACGAGCACCATAACGCGGACTTTATTGACTGGAATTATCCAAGGCATGGAAGTAAAGGCGTTACCATTCAGGCTGAGCATGTTCTGGCATCAAGCGCGTTGCCTTTATTCTTTCCAACCGTACTCCTGGATGGATTTCATTATGGTGATGGTAGCGTAGGCTTAGCAGCACCTCTACGCGGATCCATTCGTTTTGAAGTAGACAAAATTCTCATTTTAGGAACGCGAGCTGTTCCTACTTTTATTGAACAAGAAAACTTACGTAATCACGATGACATTCCTTTTTCTCATATTTTCGGTAACATGCTCAATGCGCTTTTCCTGGATAACCTGGACCGTGATATTGAAATGGTTAACCGAATGAATGAAATCGCCATGCTGTTATCCATGTGGAAAAAACGGCGCTCTCCCTGGAGGCCGATTACAACTCTTTATTTACGTCCCAGTCAAGATTTAGGCCCTTTGGCGCAAGCACATTTTCAAGCCTTACCTACCTTGCTGCGCTATCTTCTCAACGTCTTGGGAGAAAAAAAACATTCCGGTGATTTGTTAAGCTTTGTGCTTTTTGAACGAGACTATACAAGAGAGCTGTTTAAGCTTGGCTTTCAAGACACCATCAATAATGCCAAGGAAGTGGTTGCTTTTTTTGAATAATCGCTGGAAGAAGAAGCCAGAAGAGGATGCAACATAGCGGAACCCAAGTTTATTGATTGGGATCAGAACCATGGGTTCAGCTGCGCTGCACCCAGGCTACATTGATTCTTTAAGCACGTAAAAAAGCTAAAACTTCTTCTGTTGCAGGCATTATCCCATGCCAAATAAAAAAAGCCTCTGCAGCTTGTTCAACTAACATGCCCAAACCATCTACCGCCTCACATCCCAAATCCTTGGCATAGTGTACAAAAGCAGTTGTACCTTGTTGTTTATACGACAAATCATAACACAACGTTTTTTTGGCTATACATTCTGCTGGTAAAACAACAAATTCATCACTCAAGCCGGCGGAGGTTGCATTAATCACCAAATCAAATGGCCCGGACGTTTGGTCAAAACTCAGGATTTTTATTTGTGGAAAAGCCTGTTGGAATTCCTTTGCTTTGCTTAAAGTGCGATTGGCAATAATTAACTCTGTCGGATGATGTTCCAATAAAGGGTAAATAATCCCTCGAGCAGCCCCTCCCGCACCTAAAATCAATACCCGTTTGTCTTGGGGCGAGAGATAACGCTGTAAATCACGCAGGAAACCATTCCCATCAGTATTATCAGCATGTAATTGATTGTCTTGAAGCCATAGAGTATTCGCAGCTCCAGCCATCCTACAACGTACACTGTGTTGTGTAGCCATTGCAAAAGCTCTTTGTTTAAAAGGCAAAGTCACATTAAGCCCCTTGCCATTTTGAGCAAAAAAATCGGATACTTGTTGCTCAAAAGAGTGATCATCTGCTTTAATTTTTTCATAAGCCAATTGCACGTCCACTTGTTTGGCAAAATACTGATGAATTACTGGAGATAAACTATGCGCGATGGGATTACCAATAACTGCAAAACTCTGAGACACCTAATTCTCCTCTGTTGGTTCTTTTTTCTGGCTGTTAATACCGCTACGGCAAAAAACGTGTTAATTAACGTCTATCTTAAATTAAATCAAAGCACCATGTCAAAACATTAATTCAGGAATTGAATCAATTTCTAGCGCAACAATGACTATTTAACACCTATCACATTGTACCATATATCGACCAGCATCCACTGCATATCACTTTATACCTGGCCGATTATGATGCAGAACAAATTCCAAATATTATCAAACAAACACGAATATTGGCCAAACAATTTCAACCATTTGATTTCTTAACCTCGAAATTTATCTCCAATCGCAGTGGCTATTTAATGTTAACTGTTGCGGCAAATAAAACCATGCAAGAATTAAGTAATCAGACGTTAAACGCCTTAGCCAATTTACGAAATAAACAAGCATGCATTCCCGCTTGGGCAGCCCAAGATCAAGAAAGGCGAATTCTTTTTGAGCAATATGGCAGTCCGAACGTACTCGGTTATTTTAACCCACATTTGTCTATCTTCTCTGCAGACCATCTGCAGGAGAATAAGACTTTGTACCAACAACTCCAAAAGCTCATTGAGCAATTTGCCCAATCACATCTAACACAGCGTCAAGAAACTGTTTCTACTCTTGGTGTTGGGATCGCGAACGATCAAGGGCAAATTGTCGAATAATTAGCCTTTTTTCAATGAAAAAATGAGATAAAACGAACTATTCTTGCAAAAATGACTAATTCTTTAAATAATAGAAAACTGATTTGGATAAGGAAATTGGCTCTACACCAATTAAGGTGGCACTTTAATCAAATTATTCTAGACTAACTCATTGATTTAGCGAACAAAAGGAGATTAAAGTGCCGAAGTACAATCTTATCCTAAATTTACCTGGATTTTCCATAGTAAAAGTGAGCGGATATCAACCATTAATATTA
>JBOFJV010000236.1:0-1606 GCA_051657005.1 Legionella sp.
AATATTAATGGTTGATATCCGCTCACTTTTACTATGGAAAATCCAGGTAAATTTAGGATAAGATTGTACTTCGGCACTTTAATCTCCTTTTGTTCGCTAAATCAATGAATTAGTCTAGACTAATTTGATTAAAGTGCCCCCTTAATTGGTGTAGAGCCGCAATTATTCGTGTTAGTCTTTAAGCATAATCTATAATTAATTTGAATGAATTGACAAGGACAAATCATGGGACTTTTGATTGATGGTCAATGGCATGATGCCTGGTACGATACTGCGAAAACCGCTGGAGAGTTTAAACGAGAAGCGTCACAATTTCGCTCAGGGATTAGTCATGAGCCTAATGCGCGTTTTCCCGCGGAAAAGGGACGTTATCATCTTTATGTATCACTTGCCTGTCCTTGGGCACATCGTACGTTGATTTTTAGAAAATTAAAAAACTCGAAGAGTACATCGATGTTTCTATAGTTCATCCTCATATGTTAGAAAACGGTTGGGAATTGAATCAGGAGAAGTGGGCAACCGGGGATAGGCTTTTCGGACTTAATTATTTATATGAGCTTTATCTGAAAGCCAATAAGAACTATACCGGTAGAGTAACCGTACCGGTTTTATGGGATAAAAAAGAAAATACTATTGTTAATAATGAATCTGCAGAAATTATTAGCCAATTGAATCAACAGGTTAATCATTTAACCGGTGATCAACAGGATTTTTACCCAGAAGCATTCCGTGATAAAATCGATGGGCTTAACGACCAAATTTACAGTGCCATTAATAATGGTGTGTATCGTTGTGGCTTTGCAACAACTCAAGCGGCATATGAGGAGGCTTACATCAAGTTATTTGTAGTACTGGATACACTGGATGCTCGGTTGCGCGATCAGCGCTATTTGCTGGGGGAGAGATTAACCGAAACCGATTGGCGATTGTTTACCACTCTAATTCTCTTTGATGCTGTATATTACAGTCATTTCAAAACAAATCAGCAACGTATTCGTGATTACAAGGGTTTATACCTTTATTTAAAACGCTTATATTATTATCCTGGCATAGAAGAACCCGTAAATTTTTGGCATATAAAGCAGCATTATTATTTTAGCCACAAAAGCATTAATCCAACCCAGATTGTCCCTTTAGGACCCAATATGGATTTTAGTGACTAGATTAATTACTTATTTCTCTTTTTTTTCAAATCTCTTCTTACCCAATTAATGAGACCTCCTTCGATAAGCAAATCGATTTGGCGTGGAGATAATGTTTGTTGTCCCTCAATGTCTTTGCCGTTTATTTTTATCTTAAAGGTTTCCTTATCTAAAATTTGGGGTAGATCGCTGATTTCAACTGCATCATTTAAATGAATGGCATCATAATCCTTGGTGTTTTTAAAAACCAAAGGCAAAATGCCAAAGTTAATTAAATTCTGCCAATGAATACGCGCAAAACTTTGGCTCTACACCAATTAATGGGGCACTTTAATCAAATTAGTCTAGACTAAGTCCTTGATTTAGCGAACAAAATGAGATTAAAGTGCCGAAGTACAATCTTATCCTAAATTTACCTGGATTTTCCATAGTAAAAGTGAGCGGATATCAACCATTAATATTAG
>JBOFJV010000237.1:0-7641 GCA_051657005.1 Legionella sp.
CAAAAATAATGCACCGATTGTTCTGATTGATAAGGTATGAGTATGTAATGAAATTGTCTTGAGCCCATTGCCTTAGTAGGGCACGATGGGTTCTAAATGGGTGGTTGGCCAGGTGACTGGTTAACTCTACCAGCTAAAACCTGTCAAGTATTTTTCAATTTTTTCTAAATATAGTTCGTTCACCCCTGTACGACACGCAGTGGCGTATAGGGGTGAGTAGTTACACTTATTGCACTAACTACTTGCTTTAATTATATACCAAACACAAGAAATCAAATGAAGCCATTTGGGGTGAAGCCAACTCTTAATTTACCGCTTATGGGGTGAAACGACACACCCTCTCTTTGAATATTTTATTTGCATCCTGACTGAACAATAAGGTACTATTCGCTTTTGCCGGATATAGACCTGTTTTAGTGCTATATTATATAACATAGGAATAAATAATTAATTCAGATGGATTGCGTCTGTAAATAAGACTTATTTAGTACTCGATTATTCGATTTTGAGGTATTATGCTGCGCATCAGCAAATTGGCCGACTATGGAACAGTAGTGATGGTTTATCTCGCCAAACACGCACAAGAATTATGTAATGCGCGTGATATTGCATTCCATACTCATCTGACTGTCCCTACGGTAAGTAAAATTTTAAAACGTTTGACCAGTGCAGGGTTACTCACTTCAGTGCGCGGAGTCGCTGGAGGATATCGATTACTACGGCCTGCTACTGAAATCTCCGTGTCGCAAATAATTTTTGCGTTGGAAGAACATCGTGGTTTTACAGAGTGCAGTTTGCAACCGAACGATTGTTCATTACAAGGGGTATGCGCTATTCAAGGGAATTGGCGATTAATCAGCCAAGCGATTGAAACGGCTTTGGATAGTGTGAGTTTAGCCACTTTGGCTAAACCAACCTTGCAAGCACATGATGTGACGCGTGTTCGACAATTAGCAAGTGGAGTGAATCGTGGCTAAAAGCAGTGAGCAAATTAATTCTCTGCTCGATAGAGAATACCAACATGGGTTTACAACCGACATTGAAGTAGATACTTTTGCGCCTGGATTGGACGAAGAGGTGATTCGTCGTTTGTCCGCAATTAAAGGCGAGCCAGAGTTTTTGCTCGAGTGGCGCCTAAAGGCTTACAGGCATTGGTTAACTATGACACCGCCGCAATGGTCCAGCGTGCATTATCCGCCTGTGGATTATCAAGCGCTTTCTTACTATTCCGCTCCAAAGCAGAAAAAAGACGCACCTAAAAGTTTGGATGAAGTGGATCCAGAATTACTGCGTACTTACGAAAAATTGGGTATTCCGCTCAGAGAACAAGAAATGCTCGCCGGTGTGGCTGTGGATGCGGTTTTTGATAGTGTGTCCGTGGCAACGACGTTTAAAGCAAAACTGGCTGAAAAAGGCGTAATTTTTTGTCCTATTTCCGAAGCAGTGCATGAATATCCTGAGTTGGTCATGCAGTATTTAGGGTCTGTTGTCCCATATAGGGATAACTTTTATGCGGCTTTGAATTCAGCAGTGTTTAGTGACGGTTCTTTTGTGTACATCCCTAAGGGAGTGCGCTGCCCGATGGAGCTTTCTACTTATTTTCGGATTAACGCAGCGTCTACAGGACAGTTTGAGCGGACATTAATTATTGCCGATGCCGACAGTTATGTGTCTTATCTTGAAGGCTGTACTGCGCCTATGCGTGATGAAAATCAATTGCATGCTGCCGTCGTTGAATTGGTTGCGCTCGATGGCGCCCAGATTAAATATTCGACCGTACAAAATTGGTACCCTGGTGATAAAGAAGGTAAAGGCGGTATTTATAATTTTGTGACCAAACGTGGTGCGTGTCGCGGCAAGCGCTCCAAAATTTCCTGGACCCAAATTGAAACCGGTTCAGCAATTACCTGGAAATACCCCAGTGTGATTTTGCAAGGAGATGATTCTGTTGGTGAGTTTTATTCAGTCGCTTTAACCAACAATTACCAACAAGCCGATACGGGTACTAAAATGATCCATATTGGTAAAAATACCCGGTCAACTATTATTTCCAAAGGAATTAGTGCAGGGCGTGCGCATAATGCCTATCGTGGCTTAGTGCGTATCGCACCAACTGCTACGAATGCACGTAATTACACGCAATGTGATTCGATGCTGATGGGCTCTGAGTGTTCTGCACATACGTTTCCTTATATCGAAGTCAAAAACCATACAGCGCAAGTAGAGCATGAAGCAACTACTTCAAAGATCAGTGAAGAGCAATTGTTCTATTGTCAACAACGAGGTATCGACACTGAAGATGCTGTTTCGATGATTGTTAATGGTTTTTGTAAGCAAGTATTAAAAGAATTGCCTATGGAATTTGCGGTGGAAGCGACGAAATTGCTAGGTTTAAGTTTAGAAGGGGCAGTAGGTTAATATGTTAGAAATCAAAAACTTAAATGTTGAAGTAAACGGCCAAGCCATTTTAAATGGTATTGATCTTCAAGTGAACCCAGGTGAAGTTCATGCCATTATGGGACCTAATGGTTCAGGTAAAAGTACCTTGTCTAAAGTATTATCTGGCCATCCTTCATACCAAATGACTGACGGGGAAATCATCTATATGGGGAAGGATTTAACACCCTTAGCTCCAGAAGAGCGAGCACGAGCAGGGATTTTCCTGTCTTTTCAATATCCTGTGGAAATCCCGGGAGTTACGAATGTTAATTTCCTTAAGGCTTCAGTGAATGCAGTACGTAAAGGCCAAGGGAAAAATACATTGGATGCCATTGAGTTCTTATCGTTTATTCGCGAAAAATGTCAGCTGCTCGAAATGGATGAAAGCTTTTTATATCGTAGCATTAATGAAGGATTTTCAGGTGGCGAGAAAAAGCGCAATGAAATTTTACAGATGGCTGCCTTAGAGCCTAAGCTTGCTGTACTTGATGAAACGGATTCTGGTCTTGATATTGATGCACTGCGCATTATTTCACATGGGGTTAATGCGATGCGTTCACCCGAACGCTCGATTATTTTAGTGACCCACTATCAACGCCTCCTTGATTATATTGAGCCAGATTTTATTCATGTGCTGGTTAATGGACGGATTATCATGTCCGGTAATAAATCACTCGCACTTGAATTAGAGAAAAAAGGGTACAGCTGGCTTGAGGAAACGGTGTAGTGATGAGTGAAATTTTGGCGTTTTACCAACAACAGGCACAAGCAAGTTTATCCACTTTGCCCTGGCTTGCTCAATTGCAAGCAAAAGCATTAAGTGATTTAAATCGTCGTGGTTTTCCAACACGACATGATGAGGAATGGAAATACACGCGTGTCGATGCTTTATTAAACCAGTCTTTTATGGCCGGTCATGAAGGCAGTGCAATCAAGCACAAAGAAGAATTGAAGTATGACTTACCCATCAAACAGCATGTGTTGATTCAAGACGGGGTAATTAGCGGACAAGAAGAGCTGGCCAAAACGTTACCGGCGGGTGTTTTAGTGTTGCCTTTATCTGTGGCATTAACACAACATGCGCAGTTGCTGCAATCGTATTTGGGCACCATTTTAAAGCAAGAACATGGGTTTAACTATTTAAATACGGCCATGATTCAGTGTGGCATGCTGGTTTATATTCCAGCTGGTGTCACAGTTGAAGAGCCTATCGCTTTAACTCATGTTCAAACGCAGGCAAATCAAGCCGTTTATTTGCGCCATCTTATTGTTGCCGAGGCCAACAGCCGGGCGACTCTTATTGAAGATTATCGTGGCGTCGCTGATTGTTCTTATTTGACCAATACAGTAACTGAAGTGATGGTTGGTGCGGGTGCTCAATTAACGCACTGCAAGATACAGAGAGAAAGTAAATCAGCCTATCATGTAGGACATGTATCGGTGAAGCAGTTGGCGGGCAGTGACTATGCGAACCATTCATTGAGTCTTGGTGGGCAATGGGTGCGCTCGGATCTGAGTTTGTATTTGCAAGAAGAACAGGCCCATTCTTTAATGAATGGGATTTATGCTCCCGCAGCAGGACAGCATGTTGACCACCATACCACAGTTCATCATCTGGTTCCTCATTGCGGTAGCGAGCAAGATTATAAAGGCATTTTAACGGGACATTCTCGTGCCGTATTTAATGGCAAGGTCATTGTTTACAAGGATGCGCAGCATACCGATGCGAAACAGCAAAATAAGAATTTATTGCTTTCAGCCAATGCAGAAGTAGACACCAAACCGCAATTGGACATTTTTGCTGATGACGTCCTGTGTTCTCATGGGGCTACGGTTGGACAATTGGATGAGGAAGCATTATTTTATTTAGCGACGCGTGGAATTGGTCGAGTTGAAGCATCTCATTATTTAATCCATGCTTTTGCAAGCGATAATTTGCGGCTTATTCCTCACCGCCAGTTAGCGGATTTTATGGGGAATTTATTAACACAACAGTTGGGGTAAACTCATGGACGCTTTTGATATTAAGGCAATTCGTAGCGATTTCCCTATACTCAATCAAAAAGTGAATGATTTTGATTTAATTTATTTTGATAATGCAGCAACAACGCAAAAACCCAAGGCAGTGATTGAGGAGATTGCTCGTTATTACGAACAGGATAATTCGAACGTGCATCGTGGTGTGCATACCTTAAGTGTTCGTGCTACCGAGCATTATGAAGCTGCGCGTTCCAAAGTAAAACGTTTTATTAATGCGAACTCCGCACGTGAATGCATTTTTGTCCGTGGGACAACTGAGGCGATTAATTTGGTAGCGCAAAGCTTGGTTGCGCCCCGTATTTTTCCTGGCGAAGAAATATTAATTACACATATGGAGCATCATTCGAATATTGTGCCATGGCAGATGGTGTGCAAAAAAACGGGTGCAAAACTGCAAGTGGCTCCTATTTCATTTGAAGGAGAGGTTCTCCTTGATGAATTTGCTAAAAAACTCAATAAAAATACTAAATTTGTATCCATTAATTATGCGTCGAATGCATTAGGTACGATTAACCCGGTAAAACAAATGATTGAAATGGCGCATGCTTATGGTGCCGAAGTCTTATTGGATGGGGCCCAAGCAACTGCTCATCTTCCTGTGGATGTCCAGGATTTAGGGTGTGATTTTTATGCTTTTTCAGGACATAAGATGTATGGCCCAACAGGCATTGGCGTTTTGTGGGGAAAAGAAGAAATTTTAGATGCGATGTCTCCTTATCAAGGGGGTGGCGAAATGATCAATTACGTTACCTTCGATGCTACTGAATACGCACCATTGCCACAAAAATTTGAAGCAGGTACTCCGAATATTGCTGGCGCTATAGGTTTAGGGGCTGCCATGGATTATTTAGGTTCTTTAGACTTAGAGGCAATTGCTGCTTATGAAGAGGAGTTATTAGATTATGCAACCGCTGGAGTGCGGTCTATAGGTGGATTTAGTATCATTGGCACTGCTCAAAATAAAGCCCCCATTGTTTCATTCATCCATGGAACAATTCATGCGCATGATATTGGCACTATTTTGGATAGTGAAGGAATTGCAGTGCGCAGTGGCCATCATTGTGCCATGCCATTGATGGAGTTTTATAATGTTGCGGCAACCTCACGTATTTCTTTGTCCTTTTATAATACCAAAGAAGAAATCGATTTGTGCATTAAAGCATTGCATCGCGTTAAAGAGGTATTTGCATGAGTGCTGAATTGCGAGAGCTGTATCAGGAAATTATTATTGACCACAACCGTCATCCTCGTCATCACTATGCGATGACTGATGCGACGAATCAAGCGAATGGTTTTAATCCCTTATGCGGGGATAAACTTACTGTTTATGCAAAAATCGACAAGGGTTTGATCACCGAGTTGAGTTTTTTAGGATGTGGTTGCGCCATATCGCAAGCATCGGCATCCTTAATGACTGATTCGTTGAAAGGAAAAACAGTGGACCAGGCACACGAGTTATTTCATCGCTTTCATCACATGTTGACCAAAAATGAAGAAGGTCAACTGCTGCATATGGATAAATTGACAGTACTTGCTGGAGTCAAGGCATATCCTGCACGAGTAAAATGTGCTACTTTGGCTTGGCACACTTTGGAAGCTGCGTTACATAAAGACAATAATGTAGTCAAAACTGAATAGAGTAAAAATAGGTATTTTATGTTTGGTTTTAAGAAAAAACAGGATTCTGAATTAATGAAAGAAGCCATAATTAATGCGCTGAGAGGGGTTTATGATCCTGAGATTCCTGTGAATATTTACGATTTGGGTTTGATTTACGACATCGCAATTGATGAAGAGGGACACGTTGCAATTAAAATGACATTAACAACGCCTGGCTGCCCTGTTGCACAAACTTTTCCTGGTACTGTAGAGTTGGCAGTCAACCAGGTTGAAGGAGTTCGTGATTGCACGGTTGAACTGGTTTGGGAACCGCCTTGGTCTCAAGACCGAATGACTGAAGCAGCACGACTTGAATTAGGAATTTTTTATTAAATGTGGCAACCATCAGCACCCATTGATTTATTACTGCAACGGGCGGAATTATTAGCAAGAATACGTTGTTTTTTTACCGAGCGTGGATATCTGGAAGTAGAAACGCCCATTATGGCGCGCTATGGCACAACGGATGTTTATCTCAGTAACATCAAGGCAACGTTTCGTGGCGAAACCTACAGTTTACAAACTTCTCCTGAATATCATATGAAACGCTTGCTCGCAGCAGGAAGCGGTCCTATTTTTCAATTAGCCAGGGTGTTTCGCGATGATGAGTTAGGGCGTTGGCATAATCCCGAGTTTACTTTACTGGAATGGTATCAATTAGGTATTGATCATCACGCATTGATGGAGGAAATGGATCTTTTTTTACAAGCGGTGATGCACTCTGCGCCGATGATTAAGAAAACCTATCAACAGGCATTTATAGAGGCGTGTGCCCTTGATCCATTAACAGCTACACTCGATGAACTTCGAAAAGTAGTGGCATATTATGATTTAGCGACTGTATTACCTGCTCAAGAAGAGGATAAAGATCAGTATTTGTTTTTATTGATGAGTTGTGTCGTAGAACCTTTTTTAGGTAAGGAACCTGCTCCTGTTGCAGTATATAATTTTCCAATCTCACAAGCTGCTTTGGCAAAAGTAAATGATGGGGTTGCCGAGCGTTTTGAAGTTTATTATCTAGGGGTAGAATTGGCTAATGGTTTTCATGAGCTGACTGATGCAACAGCACAGGCAAAACGTTTTGCCCATGATCAACAAATACGTAATGAAAAAGGGTTCCCTCCAGTTGAAGCAGATCGCTATCTGCTGCACGCTTTGGAGCATGGTTTACCTTCATGCAGTGGTGTGGCTTTAGGAATTGATCGATTATTAGCGCTTGCTCTAAAACAGCCTGAAATTGCGAAAATTATCTCTTTTGATTTTTCCCGGGCGTAACTGCAATTAGAATGTAGCCTGGGTAAAGCTTAGCTAAACCCAGGTTTATTGATATGACTCAGTCTCCTGGTTCCGCTGCGCTTCACCCCATATTAAAATTTTTTAATTCGTTGTCTCATTAAAAGTAGGTTGGGTTTTGATGGATCGGCACTTATTGTAGTAGTGTATTCTATGTCCATTATGCCGTCGTTGCGAGCCGTAGGCGAAGCAATCCAGCGTCCTTTTGGG
>JBOFJV010000238.1:0-6028 GCA_051657005.1 Legionella sp.
CGCTCACTTTTACTATGGAAAATCCAGGTAAATTTAGGATAAGATTGTACTTCGGCACTTTAATCTCCTTTTGTTCGCTAAATCAATGAGTTAGTCTAGACTAATTTGATTAAAGTGCCACCTTAATTGGTGTAGAGCCATAAAACCAAGGCTATCAGAGCAAAGATCATACCTAAACCATGTTTTAGCGTCACTTCTTGTTTCAGAAATACCACGCACAATATTAATGTAATCATCGGGTACATTGAAGTCACCAGGACTACAGGTACTGTTGGTCCATTACGCAATGCAAAAATGAAAAAAATACAGGCGATGCCGCTGGATAACCCGTTTAATAGTCCATAAGTACCACCTTTTGCACAAAACTATAATTTAAAATCAAGTAAGAACAAAGCGATAATCCATGAAATGAGCACGCCAATACTTGAATAAAAAGTAATGGATAATGGGCTAATAAAACTGGCGGCTCTTGTACCCAAATAGCCCCAGGCACCATAAAGACATAAAGCAATGATTGAGGGATAATACCAAGAGCTAAGCTTCATACAGAGTACCTTACCTGAGAACAGGTTGACATATTGGATTCGCATAGGATAGCAAAGTTTTAGCGTGATAAGCTAGGTCCAGCTGCAAGGGTGAATTGATTGTTTTTCAATCGGTATTTACGGTCATAAATATCCACAAAATCTGTGGATAACTGTGTGGGTTAGCTGAAGACGAAATAATAAATGCGAGAACAGTGTTCATGGCTATATCACTTGGGGGATTTTTTCTCTACAATAATGATTTCACTTAAACTGACTCAATCATGTATAAACCATTAGCCCTGTTTATGGGGTTACGCTATACGCGATCCAGAAAGAAAAATCATTTTGTTTCCTTCATCTCTCTAAGTTCAATGCTTGGCATTGGTTTGGGTGTGACAGTACTCATTACTGTTTTGTCAGTGATGAATGGTTTTGACCAGCAAATACACAAACGATTTTTTGGTATGGCTCCTGAAATTACTGTTTCTGGGCCTGATGATCGCTTAAGTAATTGGCCTGCGGTTGTGGAAAAGATTCAAACGATTCCTGAAATTAAAGCGCTTGCTCCTTATGTGGGGGGGCAGGGTTTATTGGTTCATGAGGGGCAGGTTTTACCTATTGTTTTGACGGGAATAATCCCTGAAAAAGAAGAGGCAATGAGTCATTTACAAAATAAATTACTTTCCGGGAATTTAAATAATTTAAAAGATTTTGGCATTATCTTAGGTAGGGGACTTGCGGACAGTTTGGGGACTATGATTGGTGATAAGGTCACCGTAATGATTCCGCAAGCTACCGTAACTCCGGCGGGAATGGTCCCTCGCTTTAAACGGTTTACTGTGGTTGGTGTTTTTTCAGCAGGAACAGGATTTAATTTTGATACCAAATTGGCATTCATCAATATGGGAGATGCCCAAAAATTATTGCAAATTGGTGATCAGGTAACGGGTATTAAGATGAAAATTAATAACGTCTATCAAGCGCCTGAATTGTCTAACCAATTGTCGCATTTGTTAGGTGAAGAATATCAAGTGGGAAATTGGACCCAGCAATATGGTTCGTTTTTCGAAGCAGTAAAAATGGAAAAAACGATGATGTTTCTGATTTTATTGTTAATTATTGCTGTAGCTGCATTTAATTTGGTTTCCTCATTAGTCATGGTCGTGAATGACAAACAAGCAGAAATTGCGATTCTAAGAACTATTGGAGCAACACCATCGACCATATTATGGACATTTATTGTTCAAGGAATGATGGTGGTGGTTGTAGGGACTTTTTTAGGTTTGCTGGGTGGGTTAGTTTTGGCAAAAAATGCAACCGCGATTGTGAATCATCTTCAAAGCTTGTTCCATGTTAAAATATTGTCATCCAGTATTTATTTTGTTGATTATTTACCCTCTAAAATTATGTTTGGCGATCTCTGGAAGGTTTGTCTCATGGCGTTATTAATGAGCTTTCTTGCAACAATTTATCCGGCTTGGCGTGCCTCAAAAACGGTGATTGCGGAGGCTTTGCATTATGAGTGATATTATTTTAAATGCGCAAAAACTAGGTAAGTCTTATAGTGACGGCGCTTCAAAAATCCATGTGTTGCGTGGCATTGATTTATCCATAGCCAAAGGTGAGAGCGTGGCAATTATTGGGCCTTCGGGCTCGGGAAAGAGTACTTTATTGCATTTGCTGGGAGGGTTGGATAAACCAACCAGTGGTGATGTACGCATAAAGGACGTCAGTTGGCAGCAAATCAATGAGAATCTTCGTTGTCAATTGCGCAATCAAGGATTAGGATTTATTTATCAATTTCATCATTTATTGCCTGAGTTTACTGCACTTGAAAATGTGTGTATGCCTTTATTGCTCGCAAACCACTCTGTCAAAGATGCAGAAGCAGAAGCAAGTAAAATGTTAGATAACGTTGGTCTTAAAGAAAGAAAAACCCATAAACCAGCCCAACTTTCCGGAGGTGAGCGACAAAGAGTCGCTATTGCCAGAGCTTTAGTACATCAGCCTTATTGCGTATTGGCTGATGAGCCTACAGGGAACCTTGATCAAGCTACGGCAACCAAAGTGTTTGATTTAATGCTGGATCTGAATAAGAAGATGAATACAGCTTTAGTTATCGTGACCCATGATCACCAATTAGCACAACAAATGGATAGAGTTTTGGTATTGGGAGATGGCGTTTTATCTGATTTTAAATAGTTCATTTCGCCCAACTCTCTTAAATTAACAAGAAAAATAATGCCTTTCTGTTAAAATTTTTTAATTCGATTTCTCATTAAAAGTAGGTTTGGTCTTTAGGTATCGACACTTATTTTATAAGTAGGTTTTTAGCACAAAATCCGTCGTTGCGAGCCGTAGGCGAAGCAATCCAGCGTCATTTTGGTTTCAGATGCACTGATTCGCTTTTTAAGGTCACTGGATTGCTTCGCCTACGGCTCGCAACGACGGCATAATGTTCATATAAAATACTACTAAAAATAAGTGTCGATACCTAAAGACCCAACCTGCTTTTTATGGCTTTTACCTCTTAACCTGAGACAGCTATGGGCTTTTCAGCCCAGTCTACATGTTTGAATTTTCTTAAGTTGACGCCATTGAGTGATATCGTGGGTGTTTCTATTTCATTAGCAATGACGATATCTTTTTGATTTCTTGATCTACAATTACATACGCTCGTGAGCGTTTACTTTTTAAGTTGTTGCTGTTTTAAATTTTGGATTATCAATAAACAATGAGTAGCAATGATGTTTAAAAACAGTTAAAAGATTAATAAAAAAACAGAGACTACAGAGAGCACACAAAGTAAACCATCCGATGATTCCACGAAACAATTAGTAGACAAACTTCGTAAGAATAATGTCCACTATGAACTTACAGATACGGGCGTTTCATTAAGCACACAACACGGTTTTTTATCTGCTAAAAACAGGCATAAGGCTCTAAAAGATGTGTTTAACCAGCTGGCTACAGAGACAGGGTTTGTCGCTCCATCAAGGCCTAAGTGCTAGCGTAATCGTTAAGAATCCAATCTGCTAAATCTGGTGTTTCACTAAGATGCAAGTGTGGCGCCAAGGGATCTTCGTAGCCTGGGCTGCAGCCAGGCTACGATAGCTACGATGACATCGCTGCGCGAGTTAATAGTCGGCATGTCCAGGAGTGCGTGGAAATGGAATGACATCACGTACGTTTGCTAATCCTGTAACATAGCTTACTAAACGCTCAAAACCTAATCCAAAGCCTGAATGCGGAACAGTACCATAGCGACGTAAATCTCTGTACCATTGGTAGCTCTCTTTATTGAGATTACATTCTTCGATGCGTTTATCCAAAATATCAAGACGTTCTTCGCGTTGACTTCCACCAATGATTTCACCGATTCCAGGCGCTAAAACATCCATCGCCGCAACGGTTTTTTCATCCTCATTAAGTCGCATGTAAAAACCTTTGATTTCTTGCGGGTAGTTCGTCAGTATCACGGGTTTTTTACAATGAACCTCTGCCAGGTAACGTTCATGTTCGGATTGTAAATCCAGGCCCCAGCTTACTGTGAATTCAAATTTTTGTCCGCATGTTTCGAGAATTTTGATGGCATCAGTGTACGTCATAATTTCAAAATCTGATTTTGCGATATGTTCTAAGCGCTCAATGCATCCAGGAGCAACAAATTGATTGAAAAAGTCCATATCATCTGCACGTTCATTCAATGCAGCCAAACATAAATAACGCAGCATTTGTTGACTTAATTGACAGATATCATCCAAAGTAGCGAAAGCAACTTCAGGTTCGATCATCCAAAATTCGGCCAAGTGACGACTGGTATTGGAATTTTCTGCGCGAAACGTTGGGCCAAAGGTATAAACTTTAGACATTGCCATACAATATGCTTCTAAGTTTAATTGGCCAGAAACCGTTAGAAAAGCTTCTTTTCCGAAAAAATCTTTATTAAAGTCAATTTGCCCGTATTCATTTTTGGGAATGTTGAGCAAATCTAAAGTAGAGACGCGAAACATTTCTCCCGCACCTTCACAATCGCTTGCTGTAATAATGGGTGTATGTACCCAAAAATAGCCTTGCTCATGGAAAAAGCGATGTATTGCTTGAGACAGACAATGACGAATTCGTGTTACTGCACTGATGGTGTTGGTACGTGGACGAAGATGGGCTACGTCACGTAAAAATTCGAGTGTATGGAGTTTTGCCTGGATGGGATAGGTATCCGGATTTTCAACCCAGCCTACTACTTGAATGTCATCTGCTTGAATTTCAAACGCTTGTCCTTTTCCTTCAGAGGCTACTAATTTTCCTGAGGCAATTAATGAACATCCGGCAGTCAGTTTCGTTACTTCATTCTGATAATTGGTTAAACGCTCGGTTGCTACAATTTGAATGGGAGAAAAACAGGAGCCATCATGCAGGCTAATAAAAGACAAACCCATTTTAGAATCACGTCGAGTCTTTACCCAACCTCTGACGGTAACGTGTTCTTCAACGCTGATTTCACCATCCAAACATTGTTTTATGGTAAAAACTTCGGTCATTTTTTTACTCCTAAATTATGAGAATACTGGTGCTCATTGAGCTCGATAAGAACAAAAGCAGATTTCGTTGCGTTACATCAGCATTTTTATTTAAGAAATTAATTAGGGGCTAAAAGCGCACTCTGTAACTACACTAAGTATATAGATACCTTTAACTAAAAATGAGATGATACACTCTTTAAACGATACTGCAAGTTAGGGCTTTTGGTTTTCTTCTTAAATCAAATATTGAGGAACATTATGTTACAAAGAATACTCTGTACGTTATTAATTTTTTGTTCTTTTGGTGTTGCAGCAGATGATACGATCTTGAAGTTATTCAGGCCTTTTGGCGGGGGGACCGATCAAATAGCACCTAAAGTAAAAACCACACTGGCTGGTGAATGTTTTTCTCAATCGCAACTCATTGTGCGCGAAGATGCGTGGCGCTGTATGGCTGGCGGTAAAACTTATGATCCATGTTTTGTTAAAGCAGGTCCTAATCGAACTGATGCACTATGTCCTAAATCACCATGGAGCGCAGAGAGTGTAAAAATTATGGTGAAAACTCCTTTAAATAATGAACAAAATCAAACACTAGATATGTCGCGAACTTATCCTTGGGCCATCGAGTTGAGTAATGGTGAGCATTGTCAGGCGATTATTTCTGGACAGATTTATGATGCGATGCCTGTTCGTTATAAATGCAGCAAAACCAATTACTTGGTCGGCCATTTACAACGGTGTAAAACGCCATGGAGTATCTTGCAAAAAACATCTGATTGGGTAAGAAACGTCGATGTAACTAAGGCTTGGTTTTAATACAATTCGTACCTGTTCACGCAATAGCGTCAACTTAAGTGTTTATTTTTTAGTCCTTGTAGCCTGGGTGCAGCGAAGCGGAACCATGGGTTATTGATTTGACTGAACAGCCAGGTTCCGCTTCGCTGCACCCAGGCTACGAGATAGTGTTATTTTCTT
>JBOFJV010000239.1:0-2499 GCA_051657005.1 Legionella sp.
ATCAGATGCCCACAACCTCTGGGAAAGGTTAACTCAGTTTGAAAACTCTGTTTTGATGTTTGCCAAGCTTCAACATGTTCCTTTTACTAACAATCGTGCAGAACGTGATTTGCGCATGGGAAAGGTTAAACAGAAGGTATCTGGTTGCTTCAGAACAGAAAAATATGCCCAGGCTTATTGTCGCATTTCCAGTGATTTACAAACTATGCAAAATAAGGGAATAAATCCTTTGGTTGCTGTAGCTATGGCATTGAACAATCAACGTTAGAGTACAGTTTCTTTCACCCCTGTACGTCACGCAGTGGCGTATATGGGTGAGTAGTTACCTTTGTGGCAAAATAACCGAGGAACATCATTATCATGGATGCTCCTTCGATATAGGTTTAAAACGTAACCGTAATGCCTTTAGACAGAGTCTCTGTTTTTATTGCCTCGGGAGTTTTCTCGTGGTTAGTCACATCAGGTAATGCAATATTTTCGTCTCGCTCAGCGTTGAGTGCTTCAATTGCAACATCAAATGAATCTTTACGACCAAATAAAGTACTAGAATTATTAGAGACTTTCGGTTTTTCACTAGAAGATGCCTTGACTGTTTTTTCTTTGCGAGTCTCAGAAAGTTCGTTAATTTTATCTTTAAGTAATCCGGTTACAATGGTTAAGGTGGCTTGTGCCAAACTGGGTTCTAGTTGACCATAGCGTTCAACAAGACTTCCTTCGTCGTTAATATAGAGGTTGTATTCGGCAGCTGGTTTGCTTTTAAGAGCATCAAATACCACATTAATACTTAGCGTACCATGATCCATTTCTACATAACTCGCAGGAATTCGTTCATGAACTTGATGGATCATATCGGGAGAGAAATAAGCATATCCCGAGCTTGGCTCCACTTTTTCTCGCAAAACATGAGCGAGATGATGTGCGCCTTCTTGCTTCTCAAAGCGTTTACCGCTTTTATCAACGATGCCTTTAAATACCATAAAACCAGGATCTTTAGGATTATCTGCAGAAAAATGGATGTCATGCTTATAACCACCGGTTACAATAAAACTTGCAAAACCACGTGGGTGAGAATGGCCTGTTTCAGGTTCAAGTTTCGCCCCTAAATGTTTGTACAAATCACCTGGCCAAAAATTAAGTCTTAACACTGCGGCATCAGGAAGTGCTTTTAAGAGTTCCGGGTTTTTAATTAATTTAATCAAGTCATTATTTAATCTTAAAAATCCTGATGGGTTTCTACTCACGGTCAATTGCGCAGCATATTGGGGATTTTCTAAAACAGCCAAAATCTCGCTCATCAGAGCTATTTTAAAATCAACATCAGTCAATGCACGATCAACTTTATCTAACCTACGTGTATCCACACAGACAGCTGCGAGATTAGCTCTGTCTTTATCACTCAAATATTTGAATAAAGTGCGTGCTATTTTGCTGGTACTGCCACCAAACATGACCTCTTGAAATGTTTTCCCTGATGATGTCTGGGCTACAGTAGTTTTTTCTGTTGATTTAGATGGATAAACTGAATTGCGTTCAATGAGTTGTTGTGCTTGTTCAGAAGTTAACATTGATATTCCTCCCCTAAAATTAGTTACAATTAATTTCCATTTCAATCCCCATTTATTTGGGATGTATCATCCCATATTGAGCAAAATTATAACAATTTAATCTTAAGAAAATATTATTAATGTAAAAAATTTAATCTATCGGGTAGTTAAATGTACTTTGTTTGGGGTTTTGGGGAATGCAGAGTATGATTTAAAATTTATAACTAACTGAAAAATAAATTATTTCCTTGTTCATTTTTTCAATTTGATATGTTGTATGGGTCTGTGGAATCAATTTTTGCTGAGCGTTGCTGTACGATTATTTTTTGCAAATCCTCTTGAACCTTGGTCACAGATAAGTTAATTATCAATATGGACTCTAAATATCCAATGAAGTGTTATTTGCATTCAAAAGGACTGAAGATATGAAGACATTGCGGTGTTGTTGCTGTTGATGTTATTTTTATTAAATGGCAACATTGCATATGAATATTCTTTAATCGCCGGATTAGGAGCGAGTGCGCTTGTTGTACCCAGTGGCATTGCTTATCTAACCCAAAAAGCACAAGAGTTTTTAGTGCGGCTTCAATACCATAAAGGAGCGCAACGTACCGATACAGCGGTTATTTCCAGTGGGCTTACGTCATTATCCAATTTGTATTTTCAAATCAATCATTTTATCGCCGGTGAGCTGATGGCCAGTTCACGCGCATTTCAATTGGGACTTATTGCTCATAACATTCGATATGCCGACAAAATAGTACAGAAGTTTCGCAATCTCCCCGCATTATGGCTCTTTCCCATTTAAGGGGGCATCTCTAATCACCCACAGAGCACCTTAACATGCACTCTGTAATTTTCAAATTTTCTAAAACCATAAGCTCTTCGCTGAATTAGTTTCATTTTACGATGAAACCCTTCTGTGATTCCATTTGATTTACTAAACCGCCACATT
>JBOFJV010000240.1:0-14788 GCA_051657005.1 Legionella sp.
ACTAAACTTAACGGAGCTCAATCACTTCAACCTTGCGGCTTACGGCTTACAACTTCCTTTGCCTACGCTTAACCATACTCGTTACCACATACAGCCCAAGGATAAGTACGAAATGCGCTCGGTCGCGCTTTCCCGGTAGCACTTTCAGCTACTAGCGGTCGTGCACTTTCGTGGCGCACTTTGATTATTTTTCATTACTACAACGCCGTTGAGTTGCGATAATAAGTCTCTATCATCCACTGCAATGTAATTGATCACTCCTTCTTTTAATGCTTCTGTTGACATTAAAGTAGCAGCGTTGAGCACCGCCTTTTCGGCAAATAGGGAATTACGTCCTCTTAATTGTGCCAATGAGCGAATGGTTGCCACAGCATCATTGGTTACTTTTTTCTCCATCGTGGTCTGTTTCTGTGTGCTTGATTGTCCGCCAAGCCCTTCAGCACTTAAATTAACCGGACTCGCCGCGCCTAGTTTGGTCCCTGGCGCCATAGCCGCAATGGTGCTGGCATATAATACGTAAGTCCCTGCACTTGCAGTTCGTGCTCCAGTCGGACTGACGTAAGTCACTATTGGAACATTGGATGATAAATTTTTTTGGATTATCGTGCGTGTTGACTCATCGAGACCACCTGGAGTATCGAGGGAAATAATGATCAAATCCGCATGCTGTTCTTTTTCAATATTACGGACTATATAATCAGCTGTGGCAGGCCCAATTGCTCCTTTGATATGTAACTCGACAATTTTCGCGGCGAAAGAGAGCGAAGAGAAAGCAAACAAAAAGAGAATAGCGATACTGAAGCGAAATAAGAACATCTTTCGATTGAATCGCATCAATGCAAACTGAGTCATTCGGTATGTTTTGCACATCCTTCATTCCTTTGTGCAATGACGTCATATGTTTAAAGATAGCACAATTTACGGGTCTATTGCCTGTTTAAATCGTACTTCGTGCCTTGATAAAGACGTAGCCTGGGTGCAGCAAAGCGTAACCCGTGGTTCCTTGCCACATCAATAAACCCGGGTTCCTCTTTGCTGCACCCAGGCTACGATATATTGCAGGCATACGCATGAAAATATATATTGAGTTTATCTTAATCAATAGGATCTATTTCCCTGCGCCTCGCTGCTTGTTCGTGGGATCCAGAAATTTAGCAAGATCACTAGATTCCGCGGATAAACCGCGGAACATAGAGGTCAAGGATTAGAAATAAACACCAATTTGCGCTGATACCGTATCTGCTGAAGTTCCGGTACCTACTGTTCGTTGGTTCACTTGGCCTGTAGGTGCAGCACCGTTGGCATATTGATTGGCTCCATAGTCGATTTCATGGCGATACTCTAAGCTTTCTACGGTATCTTTCCAGATAGAAATATTAAACACCCCAATAAAACGCTGTTGTGGCAAGTTAAGTGCCAGAGCATCTTTACTCCATTGATACCCAACGCCAATTGAGGAGGGTCGATGAAATGCTCTAAAGGTCATATCTATTTCAGTTTGCAATGCCTGAGGTTTCGCACCGCGACCATTAAAACTTAAATCTTTGGATCTAAAGGCTTCAGTTGCTCCAACCCATTCTGCGGCGAAATTAAACCGTTCATATGCCATATTGCCATAAACATCCACCGCCGGTGTTTTACGTACGCGTTCATTTCCATTCAGCAAAGAACCAAACCCGCCAAATGTTCCAGGATTGGCCGCCGTGCTTTGCATTCCAGCAGCATCATCTATTGAGCTGATATAGCTCGCGCCCACTTCGCCATGGATCTTGTCCACGGCAAAACTGTAGCCCGCATTCACTCCACCAACCCCAGCCCTTCCAAGCGTCGTATCACTTCGATAGACATAACCAGCAGCGAAGGGACCCGTATCTTCTTGCGATTTATAACCCAAAATAAAAGGTCTTGTTTTAGTACGGGCCATATTTAAGGTGAGAGGCGCGCTGATCATCGAGCTGGAATAGCGTCCAAAGGGCACATACAATTGCCCTGCTGTAAAATAAAATGGTGTTTTATCCAAATTACCTACGTTCACAAAACCTAGATTCAAATTAAACGCCGAATTGTTAATTCTGGGACCAACCTCTGGAGGACTTTCGTCATAAGCGATTGCGATGTACGCCTCTACGTTTTGGTTTAATGCTGCAGCCACATCGAGCTCACTCGAACCTAAGGTGAGATCAACATTTGTATCACCAACAAAACTGCTATTTACCATCCCCACGGGTTCTGCTTTACCACTAATTGCAATAATGGGTCTTTCAGGAATTGGATAACCCATACTTTGGTAGGCACTGTACAATCGTCTCCGTTGTTGCATTAAGCGAATGTCACGGTTGATACTGGAAATATTGACAATATAATCCGAACCATCAAATGCAGGTCTTGCTCCCAAATACGGTGAAGTAACTACGGGAGTTCCTGCAATGTAAGTCACCACGCGTCCGTCTGCAACTAAGGCGGTTGGATAAAATCCAATTGACTCGGGGTGCTCTTCAGGGGTATGAACAGAAATATTTGATGAATGGTATTTAACCATTTGCGGTTCGATATGATGTCTCTTCCCATGTTTTTTTATTTTCACCGGCACAGGCACCGATTTGTGGGCTTTTCTTTGGGTCCTTTTAGGTGAATGACTCACTTTTTGAGCAACTAACTCTTTTTGTAGCGCATCTAATTTGCTTTGTAATTGTTGTGTTTGTTGCTGCAATCGAGCAATTTGGCGCTCTAACTGTTGATCATGTTCCGCATAAAGTGGCGATGACAAACAGACTAAGCCAAATATGATTTTTTTGTACTTCATGCGGGTACTCCTGTTTCTTATTATTTGCTTCCACATCGTTGGCGGGAAATTATATCTTGGGAAACGGACAGTGCCTAGTCTCTTTATTCACACAATTGACTAAATTTTGTAACTCTCATGATTTAAATAAAAAAAACCCATAACATGTATGGGCTTTATTAAAGTAGCGATAAGCAATTTTGTTTTTACTTATGCATCACCAACTAACTTCAAACCAAAATAGGGGCCAAATAGACCATAGTCTACAGAGCGAACAGGGCCCGCCAGATTGGGAAGTGGTTGCTCTTCTAATACATTAAAATAATTCACAACTTGATATCCGGCTTGAATGTTTGCAATGCAGTAGGGAGTAGCAATATCATAATTTAACCCAAGTTTTGCTTCTAAACTTGGAACAATCCCATTTTTGCGGTAGAACACTTGCTCAACAATTGCCTCTTCAGGAGCTGCAACAAACCCAGCATGATAACGGTTAGTGCCAACGAGAATTGAACCAGCACCGTTTGCAGTAATGCTTAATGCCTCGAGAATATGATACGCATAATCAACTCCAACAACAGGTCCCCATCCGTTATAGTCTGTATTATCAAACTTACTAAATTGGTTGTTGGTAAGTCCAGGAATTAATTCTATGTTGTAATAGCTTGAGGTTGTTGATTGAATGTTTGCATATTGTAACCCAGCGTAATAACGCATCTTATCACGTTGTCTGAAAGTAATGTGTTGCCCTAGTACAGCATTGACTTGATTAATGCGGTTACGATTAACTAATTCAAATGGCGCTGGAAGCGGAGGTAACCCTAATGCAGGTATATCCAGCATGCCAAAAAACTCGGTTGGGCTCGTGCTGGTACTCAAATGCATCCAATTTACAGTAATGTCGTTACCTGTATTAAAATGATAAGAGCCTTCTAAACGATATCCCCAATTCCATTCGCTTTTTACTTCTTTTCCTACAGGCAGTGTCTCTAATTCATATGCTTTAGCCACACCAAATATAGATCTGAAATAAAGTGCTTGTGCGCTAAAATCCCAAAGTTTCGTTTCACATGGAACGTTAACATTCTCAGGGGTACAAACGGGGGCCATAGTACCGGCAGTTGCAACACTTGTTAGCAATCCCATTACAGCTATACTTAATTTCTTAAACATGAATACTCCATTAAAAAAAAAGCCCATCAAAAATGACGGGCTTTAATAAGATCTTAATCAATTAAGAAATTAAACGTTTCCAACATACTTCAGACCGAAGTAAGGACCAGCAGCACCGAAGTCAGTTGCAGTACCTGGAGATACAGTAGCATTTAACGCATTGAAGTAGTTAAACCACATGTAACCAGCATCCAGAGTTAAATCACCTTGAGCCATTGCGTAAGTGTAGTTAGCACCTAACTTAGCTTCTAATTCTGGAACGATTGCAGTTCTTGTACCGCCAACGTTTACATCAAGGCCACTTACAACAACACCATCAATAACACGTCGACCGTCGAAGTCAAAACCGTGCTTAGCAGAACCAACTAATAATGCAGTAGCTGCTTTAGCATAAATACCGAAGCCGTTACCGAATACGTAGTTCATGTCAATACCAGTACGTGGACCGAAACCGTTGTACTGAGTATTACCTTCTAAGCGACCTAAGAAATCATTGTCATTGTCAATGTTTTCAAGAGCAGCAAATGCATGAATGCTTCTCTTGATGCTAGCAAATTGGAAACCGCCATGGAAACGGATTTTTTTGTTTGCACTGAAGTCAACGAATTGACCTAATTCACCGTTAACAGCATCCCAACGGTTTTTGTGGCCATAACCAAATCGTACGTCTTCGTCAGCTAATAAGCCAAGATCGTCACGAACGAATTCATGGTTGTTCCAACCAGTATCTAAATGATACCAAGTAAGAGTAATGTCGTTACCGGTGTTGAAGTGGTAAGAACCTTCGATTTGGAAACCCCAATCCCACTGAGCTTTTAAGTCAGTAGAAACGTCAACAAATCGAGTTGTGCCATCAGTTCCAGTAGAAACATTTAAAGACAAATTGTTGTCAGTCATTACTTGTAATACTAAAGCTTGGCCACCAACATCCCATGCACTGCTTGGGCATGGAACTGTAACATTACCTGGGGTGCAAACAGGACCCATGGTACCAGCGAATACTGCACTGCTACCTAAAGCAAGAACAGCTACCGCTGTTTTTTTCAAATTTAACATGCTTATCTCCACTTTTTATTATTATTTCCGTTCGTTACCAATTTAAGGTTAGCAACGGTACGCATATTCGCTCTATACCGAGAGCGTACCTTGCTTAATTATCTTACCGGACTTTTGTAAAGTCAACAGTATTAATTAAATTTCTTAAAGTGATAGCGAATTAAACGTTCCCAACATACTTCAGACCAAAGTATGGTCCAGCAGCGCCAAAGTCAGTTGCAGTACCTGGCAATACAGTTGCATTTAACGCATTGAAGTAGTTGAACCACATGTAACCAGCATCCATAGTTAAATCACCTTGTGCCATTGCATACGTGTAATTAGCGCCAAGTTTAGCTTCTAATTCTGGAACGATTGAAGTTCGTGTACCACCAACGTCTATATCAAGACCACTTACAACGTCACCATCTATAACATGTCTTGCATCGAAATCAAAGCCATGCTTAGCAGAACCAACTAATAATGCAGTAGCTGCTTTAGCATAAATACCGAAGCCGTTACCGAATACATAGTTCATGTCAATACCAGTACGTGGACCGAAACCGTTGTACTGAGTATCACCTTCCAAACGACCGAAGACATCGTTAGTAACTGCAAGTTCACCAGTGCCAGTACGCTCTACAGCAGCGAATGCATGAACACTTCTTTTGATGCTAGCAAATTGGAAACCGCCATGAAAACGAATTTTCTTATTCGCGCTAAAGCCAACAAATTGACCTAACTCACCATTAACTGCATCCCAACGGTTTTTATGACCATAACCCAATCGAACATCTTCAGTAGCACGCACTAAAGGAATGTCATCACGAACAAATTCATGATTATTCCAGCCAGTATCCAAGTGGTACCATGAAATAGTAATGTCGTTACCCGTATTGAAGTGGTAAGAACCTTCGATTTGGAAGCCCCAATCCCATTGAGCACTTAAATCAGTGCTGACATCAACAAAGCTAACGCCATCAGCAGGATTAAAACCTGTGCTAACGCCTAAAGATAAGTTGTTATCAGTCATTACTTGTAATATTAAAGCTTGGCCACCAACATTCCATGCAGTGCTTGGGCATGGGACAGCAACATTACCTGGGGTGCAAACAGGACCCATTGTTCCTGCAAACAGGCTGCTGCTGCCTAAAGCTAAAATGGCTAAGGTAGTTTTCTTTAAACTTAACATGCTTATGTCTCCACATAAATTATTATTGTCTTCCTACTTAATTGATAACTATCTACTAGGAGTTGTCATTAGCATGCCCTCGTCGCTTTAGGTCGATGCATGCAACATTGTGAGTATCAGCAGGCGAATTCAATTAGTCAAGATTTTTTAAAAAATTTAATATTTTTCAAATAGATATGCTTTTTTTATTCATTGGATGTATTTTTTGCTCACAATGAAAATTCTTTGGAATTTAATGCGTAAAAAATATTTTTCATGAAAAGAAATAAAGGAGTCTTTTTTGATTTCATCTTGTGGTGAAATACCATGCAGTTTGCTATAGAAAATGCAGTCATCGAATTGCGCATAATGCTATTTTTTAATCAGCTCAATCACGACGCGCCGATTCTCTGCTCGTCCAGCATCTGTATCATTTCGTGCGACTGGATCAAGCTCGCCAACCCAGGTGACAGATAATTTATCTTTAGGCACACCCAGTTTTAATAGGTAATGCGCCACAACGCGCGCCCTGTCTTCGGATATTGCATTATTATATCCTTTGCGTCCGTTTGCATCAGTGTAGCCAACAATCCTGATTTTATGTATCTGTGCATCAGCATCTACATATTGAGCAATTCGGCGTAATTGCATTTTATCGCTATCCGTTAGCTCTCTGCCGTCCTCTTTAAAATGAAAGATACTTTCTCGTACTTGCCCATAATCAAATGGCAACAGATTACCAAGACATTCTTGATAGCGCGAATAAGGTTTTTGAAAACCTACTGGTGATAATGCGACGGATACATTAAACCCAATGTCAGAGCGATAATTGAAATTTGGCTCGTAGCCTTGAGCGAGAAAAGTAAGTCATTTTAAAGTGGAATCACGTCTTAAAAAGAGGCCATACTCTCCTGGTCTTACCATCAATCGCCCGGCCATAACAGGCGGCCTTTCAGGATTCCAATTTGGTGCTTTTATAATAATTCGTGCCGGCAATGGATGGCGTACCTCATCCCACTGACGTAAAATAAAGTGGGGTTGCTTTGCTGCATATTGCTCAAAATAGCCAATCCCATAATTGGGTATTGTAAGTGCCAACCCACAACGAAGAGGATTGCGACTCACACGCCAACCTTTTGCGCCCAGAGGATTTGCAAAATGTACTTGAGACATGGCTAATGTTGTACTGATAGACAGCGCATAAATCAGTACAGTTCGTGCTATACATTGTCCTTTGTGATCACTTAACACCATCTTTTGCTCATCCCTAAGACTTAATTCATGATATCCTTGGTTATCGGCAAAACTGCAGGAATCTTTATGATGCAAACGTTAATAATTAATCGCCCGGATGATTGGCATGTCCATCTTCGCGATGGAGATGTGTTACAACACACTGTAGCAGATAGCGCCCAACATTTTGCACGTGCCTTGGTTATGCCTAATCTAAAACCGGCACTCACTACTTTGCAATCAATTAATGCCTATAGAAACAGAATTCTTGCTGCAGTACCCCAAGGAAGTTCGTTTGAACCCTATATGACTTTTTATTTAAATGACTCGGTTCACACGGATGATTTACACCAAGCAGCGGCCATTCCTTATATTCTTGGTGCAAAAATTTACCCGGCTGGAGCAACAACCAATTCTGAAGCCGGTGCGCGCTCACTTAAAGATCTTTATCCTCTGTTGGACGTGTTGCAGACTAATGACTTGGTATTACAAATTCATGGCGAAGTCACTCATAGTGATATTTTTGAACGTGAATCCTTATTTATAGCTGAGTATTTAAAGCCAATCGTAAGTAATTTTCCTCGATTGAGAATCGTTCTTGAACATATCTCCACTCAAGCTGCCGTTGCGTATGTGACCCAGGCTCCTGCAACAGTAGCCGCAACAATCACTCCGCATCATTTATTATATAACCGCAATAAATTGCTCGTTGGCGGACTACGACCTCACTATTATTGTTTGCCCATTCTAAAACATGAGTCCGATCAAAAAGCATTACAACGTGCGGCATGCAGCGGCAATCATAAGTTTTTTGCAGGAACGGATAGCGCTCCTCATGCGGTTGAAACCAAAGACAGTGCCTGTGGGTGTGCCGGAATTTATTCTTCTCCTTTTGCCCTGGCTTTATATACTCAAGTTTTTGATGAATTGGATCAATTAAAACAACTGAATCATTTTCTGAGTCGTTTTGGCGCTGAGTTTTATCATTTACCAGTGAATCAGCACCACATTGAATTAATTAAATCACCACAAACTCTACCCAATACGTTGCCTTTAGGTGCAAATCATGTGGTTCCCATCGCAGCAGGCGAAACCATTCAATGGAGCATTCATGAAGCCACGCGATAGTTGCACTGCGATTAAAGAACGATTTCGCGGCTTTTTACCTGTCGTTGTTGATGTTGAAACAGCGGGTGTTGAGCCCCAAAAAAATGCATTACTCGAAATGTGCATCGTGCTGGTTCATATGGACGAACACAGAAATCTGCAACGCGGCGAAAGCCATTTCGAACATATTTTACCTTTTCCTGGTGCTGAACTGGATCAAAAGTCATTGAAATTTAATCAAATCGATCCCTTCCAGCCATTGCGTTTTGCAGTAGAGGAAAAAGTCGCTCTTAAAAATCTGTTTCAACCCATTTTCGCTGCCCTTAAAAAATCCCAGTGCCAACGTGCTGTTTTAGTTGGGCATAATGCATGGTTTGATTTGTTATTTATTAAAGAAGCCATAAAAAGAACGGGAGTTAAATCACCATTTCACGCCTTTACCTGCTTTGATACAGCAACACTGGGTGGTTTTATTTACGGACAGACTGTATTAGCAAAGGCAGCACAAGCAGCGGGAATTTTCTTCGACGCGCACGAAGCGCATTCGGCACTTTATGATGCTGAAAAGACAGCGGATTTATTTTGTCATATGGTGAATCTGTGGCTGACAACACAGTAATGGGTAAAGAGAAGTGAATAAACCTGGGTTCGCTACAAGCGACACCCAGGCGACAAAATTACAATGAACCAGAATGCTCTGCTAAATAGGCAGCAACACCTTCTGGAGAAGCTTTCATACCCGCTTTACCTTTTTTCCAGCCAGCAGGGCATACTTCACCGTTTTCTTCGAAGAATTGTACGGCATCAATAGTTCTTAAAATTTCTTCGATGTTACGTCCAATCGGTAAATCATTAACGATTTGGGCACGCACAACACCATTTGTATCAATAATAAATGCGCCTCGGAAAGCAACTCCTGCAGCAGGATGCTCCACGCCGTAGGATTGGCAAATACTGTGTGTCATGTCTGCAGCCATAGTAAAGCGAACTGGGCCAATTCCGCCTTTCTCTACTGGAGTATTTCTGTATGCATTGTGCGTAAAGTGCGAGTCAATAGAAACCGTGACCACTTCAACATTACGACTCTTGAACTCATCGATACGATGATCTAAAGCGATTAACTCTGAAGGGCATACAAAAGTAAAATCTAAAGGATAAAAGAACACGATACCGTACTTACCTTTTAGATGCTCGTGTAAATTAAACTTATCCATAATCTCACCATTACCCAATACAGCAGCGACAGTAAAATCAGGAGCTTTTCGTCCCACTAATACACTCATTCTATGCTCTCCATCATTATAATTATTATTTATGGTATTACTTATCCAACGTTATGCAGTGATCGCATCACGCAATATCGTTTCCAATTCTCCTTGCTGGAATAACTCAGCAATAATATCAGAGCCACCAATCAACTCGCATTTTACATACAATTGTGGAAAAGTCGGCCAATCAGAATATTGTGGTAGCTTTTGACGAATATCTGGATTAGCAAGAACATCTACATAAGCGAAATCGACACCACAAGACTCGATACACTGTACTGCACGCGCAGAAAAACCACATTGTGGCATTTTTGGCGAGCCTTTCATATAAAGCAGAATAGCGTTTTCTGCTATTTGCTTTTTAATTTTTTCTAAAGTATCCACGCACTCACCTTATCAATAATTAATTATGCTCATTATCGCGAAAACCTATGGAACCCGCAACCAATAAATTCAGGCACGCTAGGTTAACAGATCTTGGCTTAAAAGCCAACTAATGTCTTATTTGATCTAATAATAACCATAAATTCTTAAGAAAAAATGAACCCTGCTTGCTGCTCTTGCAAAAACTGTAAAGACCTATATGACAACCCTTTTTTGTGGATTAAGGTCAATCTTCATTGAATATCATGACCTTCCTGCTACACTTAGCACAGAATAAAAAAACAGGAGATTACGATGACATTTACATTGCCAGAGCTACCTTATGCTAAGGATGCCTTAGAACCCCATATTTCCAGTGAAACCATTGAGTACCATTACGGTAAACACCACCAAGCGTATGTGACCAATTTGAATAAATTGATTCCAGGTACTGAATTTGAATCCATGTCATTGGAAGAGATCATTAAAAAAGCCAAAGGCGGAGTATTTAATAATGCAGCACAAATTTGGAACCATACATTTTATTGGCATTGCCTAAGCCCCAATGGTGGTGGCGAACCTAAGGGAAAACTCGCTGAAGCCATCACTAAATATTTTGGTTCTTTCAGTACTTTTAAAGAGCAATTTACTCAAGCTGCAATTACCACTTTTGGTTCAGGATGGGCATGGCTTGCACAGGACAAGAACGGTGATTTAAAGATAACCAGCACCAGTAACGCAGGTACACCAATGACCGAGGATTTAACTGCTTTATTGACCTGTGATGTATGGGAACATGCTTATTATATTGATTATCGCAATGCACGACCTGATTACGTTACCGCATTTTGGAATTTAGTGAATTGGGATTTTGTTACCAGTAATTTAAAGTAATCAATTATTTTCTTTTTCCCCCAAATAATGAGTTTTGATGCCTTAGTTTCCCTGGATTCTAAGAGTAAAAACTCATTATTTAGGTGTGTCTAGCGCAGTAAATAAAATTATGGCTATAATGGCCACATTACTGCCTCTTCTTGCACAAAAGAGGTGATTTTGCGCGTTAATCATTCCGTTTTAAGGAAAACATTATGGCTTTAATTACAAGTTACAATCCTATGCCAATTACTTTTACCCATGGAGAAGGTGTTTGGTTATATGACGAACAGGGCAAAGCCTATCTTGATGGCTTAAGTGGAATAGCTGTTTGTGGTTTAGGACACGCCCATCCAGATGTAACGAAAACAATACAACAACAAGCAGCAAAACTGCTGCACACGTCCAATACCTTTCATATTAAGCAGCAAGAATTACTTGCAGAAAAGCTCATCTCGATGACCGGTATGGAACAAGTTTTTTTTGCCAACTCAGGAGCAGAAGCCAATGAAGCGGCCATCAAATTAACTCGTCTTTTTGGTCACAACAAAGGAATAGAAACACCTTCAATTATCGTCATGGAGAAAGCGTTTCATGGTCGGACTATGGCTACCTTGACCGCATCTGGAAGTCGTAAGGTACAAGCTGGATTTGAACCGTTAGTCCCAGGATTTATTCGCGCGCCTTTTAATGATTGGGATGCACTCCATACCATTGCAGCAAACCGGGAAGATGTTGTCGCGTTAATGCTTGAACCCATTCAGGGAGAAGGCGGAATTCATGCTGCCGAAGAAAGTTATCTACGCGCCGTAGCAAAACTGTGTGAACAACACGACTGGATGCTGATTTTAGATGAAATCCAGACAGGAAATGGGCGAACAGGAAAACTCTTTACCTGTATGCACTATGATATTCAGCCTGACGTGATTACTACAGCTAAAGGTTTGGCAAATGGCATTCCTATCGGCGCTTGTCTCATCAGCAAAAAGGCAAAAGATTTATTTAAACCTGGAAATCACGGGTCAACTTTTGGTGGTAACCCCTTAGCATGTGCTACGGCATTAACTGTTTTGGAGGTCATAGAGCGCGACAAAATTTGTGAAAAAGTGACTAAAAACAGTGCCTTGTTAATGCAAGAATTAATTAAAAATCTAGGGGAGCATCCCAGTGTAAAAGCCATTCGTGGCAAAGGGTATATGATCGGAATAGAACTCGACCGCCCTGCCACTGACATGCGTTTACTAGGACTTAGCAATGGCGTTTTATTTAACATTACTGCGGATACTGTCGTGCGCTTATTGCCTCCATTAATCATTAATGAAGATGAAATTCATGAGTTGGTCCGTCGATTAACGCTCACAATTAATCAATTTACTAAAGGATGATTTAGAGACTGTAGCCTGGATGAAGCGTAGCGAAATCCGGGTTTATTTTCCTCAAGCCACGCATGATTTAATTGATGCTGAATTTGTCAGATGATTCGCTCGATTGTTGATCCATGTGCAGGTTTGGCCAAGGCCCATACTCGTCAGGCTATGAAAGGATGAAATAAAGTAACTTATTGAATTAAAATAAAAAACAACTTACCGGTTAAAATTTTTTAATTCGTAGTCTCATTAAAAGTAGGTTGGGTCTTGAGGTATCGATATATATTTTGCAAGTAGGTTTTTAGCACAAAATCAGTCGTTGCGAACCGTAGGCGACGCAATCCAGTGACCTTAAAAAAGCGAATCAGTGCATCTGAAGCCCAAAAGGACGCTTGCTTAGCCTGCGACTCGCAACGACGGCATAATGCATATAGAAAATACCACTAAAAATATGTGTCGATACCTCAAGGCCAAGCCTACACGAATTTATTCTAATTAAATCATTTGTGCAGCGGAGCGGAACCCGGATTTGCCTAAAACGGACGTGGTCAAGTAAAATTGACCACTTCAAACAGAGTTCTGGACTGCTTCACTTCGTTCGCAAAGACGCTAGTTTTTTATAGTATATTTCGCGTGTTAGCACACTTCCTGCTTCATAATTTCAAAGAAATCAGCAATCGTGGCATCAATCTTCTTCAACGATTGGTTTTTTGCCTTTAAGCTCAAGCAAGTATCCTCTTCCAAACAACAGGCATAGAGCTTTTGGCAAATCATATCGAACATATGCGCATCTATTTTTTCTAACACAGGTAACTTTTGATTAATTTTTGCAAGCAACACTGTTTTTTTATTTTTTCTGGATACAAATAGGCGATGCTCCAAACGATTCATCAAATCGTTCAATTCACTTTCTCGGCCACTGCACGTAATGCGCATAAAACCATCTTTTTTGGACAAACCAAAATAAGATAACGGAGTAATCATCAGATTGTCTTCAAATAACAAATAATAGGACAACTCTTCATCAGTCGTTACTGTACCCGTTTTTTGCAGTGCTCGAGCAGCCTCTTGAGGCAAAGACAAACCGAGCATGTCACTAAAATCAGCCAGCACATAAAAAGTAGCCTCGACTTGGTAAAGCGGATCGAGCATTGCAGCACCCATGTCTTTCAATCTCGAAATAACGTAACTGACTTTCTTTCTATAGAACTCTGAAATATTTTTTTCTCTTCGATGCCAAAATTAGCCATTGTTTGGGCATAAGCCGCTTGTGCTGACCGTGGCGCATGAATGAAATAACTGATGTTTTTATTAAGCATCTCATTCATCAACGTTGCCTCAAACACCAAAAGCACAGCCATGCGCTCGCCTGCTGCAGATAATGCTTTAGTTGCTGAGCGTAAAATAATGACCCTCTTTTTTAGATCCGGCGCAATATTTAAAAAAGAAGGCATGTTACAGAAGCTCATTTCCGTATATGCTTCATCGAAAATGATGTATAAATCCGGATAACTACGTAACACATCCGCAATTTTGCTTAATTCATCTTTATCAATTATATTCCCTAAAGGATTAGATGAATTGCAAATTAAAATGGCTTTTGGCCATCCATGATCAGACTCTGCTAAAGCATACGCTTCTTTAATACTGTCTTCCGTTGCTCGGGCGGTGAGTTTGTATCCGGGCTCATCCATCACATGAATCGGATGCAAACAATGTGACGGGTTATTTGAGTACGCACTATAATAAGGAAACGGGGTAATAATTCGATAGCCAGGAACATCCTCATAATGGGTATTAAACGTCTCAAAAAGCACCCGCAAAGCACCAATGCCACCAACAGTAAATAATACGTTTTCTGGTCTAATTTCTGATTCATACCATCGAGACATCGTAACAGCCATCAACTCTCGTGGCGCAAAGTCACCGCGCGGATCACCGTAATCAATTGCAATATCTTCCTCAACAAGATGCGGTTCTACGCGCCATTTTGCTGTTAAATCATCCAATTTTTGCCAATAAGAAAGGTAGGATGTAATCGTGTGTGAGTTAATCGGATAAGTTGGCTTACCAAGACCTGCGAAAATCAATTTTTTGGTTTCCGATAAGCCTTGAGCCTGAATTTCATCTCTTAGGGCATTGGCCCATAATGACAACAGCATTACTTTTTCAATTTTCTTAGCACAATGTCCATCAGGAGTTAGCATAGGGTCACCGGATATTAAAATGATCCATTATATCAAAATATAAATAAAACATGGTATCAATTTTAAGAACAAATGTAACTACTCACCCCTATACGCCACTGCGTGACGTACAGGGGTGAAAGAAACTGTACTCTAACGTTGATTGTTCAATGCCATAGCTACAGCAACCAAAGGATTTATTCCCTTATTTTGCATAGTTTGTAAATAAC